>JAYTKL010000187.1:0-13997 GCA_043730305.1 Deinococcales bacterium
GTCGGACGAATCAATTCCGCACGACACGGCGATGGACAATAGGGCACTCGAGCGTTGGGTGAAAAGTTTTAAAAATTCCAAACTGATGTTTGCCCCTGGAAGCAAAACCAAGTATTCCAATTTTGGTTATGCGGTGCTGGGGCTTATCGTGCAAAACGTTTCAAACATGTCGTTCGAGCGTTACCTATCCGAAAATCTTTTCAAGCCGCTCGAGATGCAACACACCACGCTTGACCCAAAGATTGCCAACAGTTTGGGTTTGGCGCAAGGCTACCGTGGCACGCCAAGAAGCGTTTTCAAGGCAACGCCGAGGCAACTCGGGCGACTGGGTGTTCCTGCGGGTTCTTTGACGGCTTCCAGCGCTCGAGACGTGGGGAATTATTTGGTCATGCAGCTTAACCAAGGGCAGTTTCAGGGGCGGCAAATCGTTGGCGCAGACGCCTTGCTCGAGACTCAAAAACCGCAGGTGAATTACCATTTTGGAATTCAAACCTACAACTTAGCGCACGAAATCAAATACGGTTTTGGCTGGCGCGTGTTTCAATCCAGGGGTTTGGATTTGCTGGCGCACAACGGCTCGGTTGGACGAATGGGGTCGGTGTTTTTGCTTGCACCCAAAGAAAAATTGGGCGTTGCTATTCTTTGGAATCTCGAGGTTGAAGGGCTTGATCTCGAGCTTATGTTGGGCTTGTTGGATTTTTTGCGCGGTGATGAACGCGCAATTGTGCCCGTTCCAAGTTCGACTCGAGCCGTCAAAACCATCATTTCAAACCTCAAGCCATTCACGGGAACGTACACCTCGAAAGAGGGCAAGATTGAAGTCAGAATCAATGCCAAAAACAAACTCGAGCTTCAAAAATCCGATGCAATTCTGAAACTCGAATCAATCAAAAATGGTGTTTTTCAAGTGCGAGACGCAGGAGAATTCAACTGGCGTTTTTTAAACCTCAAACTCGAGTTCAAACCAATATCTAAGGGCATGAGTCTCGAGCTTGAAGGCAAACCTTACGCTTTACGATAAAAAGCTATTTGCTAATTGCTAATTGCTATTTCCTTGGCGGTTGGCTTGGACGCACCTCAACACGGCTCGGCAGGGTGCGCGGGTTCATCTCGAGCAGGTCAAGCACGAGCTGGGCAATGTCTTCGGGTTGTATCTTCCAGGCGTCTTTTTCGTCGGGCGTATGCCCGTTAAAGTAAGTGGCGACCGAACCAGGCATGATGTAACTGACTTTGATACCGAGCTTACGCAAATCCATCATGATCGCTTCGGAAAAACCGTTCAAGCCAAACTTGCTGGCATTGTACGCCGCGCCAAACTCGAATGGGTTTTTACCGGCAAGACTCGAGATGGTCAGCACGTAACCCTTGCGCTTCTCGAGTTCGGGAATGCTGGCTTTGACGCTGTAAAACACACCAGTCAAATTGGTATCAATGACCGCATCCCAATCCTCGAGCGTCAGATCTTGCACGGGTTTGAAAACACCAACGCCAGCATTTGCCACCAACACATCCAAACCACCAAATTCGCTGACAGCTCTGGCGACGGCGGCTTCTTGGGCGGCGTAATCTCGGGCGTCGGCTTGAATGCCCACGGCGCGACCTGGGGCGAAGGCATTCAGGTTGTGTGCCGCCTCGAGCACCTCAGATTCGTTGCGGGCGGTAATGACGACGTTGTAACCCTTGGCGATCAGTGCTTCGGCGATTGCCAAACCAATGCCTTTGGAGCCGCCCGTGACCAATGCTGTCTTGTTATTCATGGTCGCAGCTTAACCCCAGCTTGTCAGGTTTGGATGTACCTCGAGCAACAAAAAAGACGCGCCGTAATGGCGCGTCTTCTGAAAACGAAAGTTTTTAAAATCCGAATTTGAGACCGGCGCGAACGCCAAAACGGAATTTATCGGTTGTCTGATTGAGGTAATAACGTGGGTCGGCTTCGACGAACAAACCGAAGTTGTTGTTGAAGGCAATGTTAAGACCGACAATACCGTTGATGAACAAGCTGTTTTGCAGACCAAAGTCGCCACCTACGCCAGCACCGACGTAGAACGTTCCAAGGTCAAGCACCAGCGCTGGGTTGACGCTGAAATACTTGGCTTGCAAACTTGGGTTGGTCGAGTTCGGGGCGGTGGCAAACGCCAGGTAATCGCCCGAGACACGGAAGCCAATTGGTCCAAGGAAACGCTTGAAACCAATCATGACGCTAATGGCGATGTTATCGTTTGCCGCACCTGACGGAATCACACCGTAACGTCCACCAACACCAACATAAAAGTTGGATGGGGTACTCACTATTGGAGCAGGGGTCACAACGGTGGTTGGAGTCGTGACAATTGGGGTGGTGTTAACTGGTGTGGTCGGAGTTACCGTGGTGGGGGTTGGCGTGGTTGGTTGGGCTGCCAGTTTGTCTGAGAGTTCGGTCACACTGGCGGCAAGCTCATCGACTTGACCCTCGAGTGCGGCAATGCGTTCGTCTTGGGCTTTGAGTTGTGCGCTTTGAGCTGTGAGTTGATCCGTGATCGCAGGGTCGGTCGCGCCTGGTTTGATGCCATCAACCTTGGCTTGAAGATCGGCAATTTTGGCATCTTGGGCTTTGATCTGATCTAAAAGCCCTGGGTCTGTCGCCCCTGGTCTAAGAGCATCGATTTTGGCTTGCAGGTCAGCCAGTTTGGCATCTTGGGCTTTGATTTGGTCAAGCAGCGCTGGGTCAACCGTGCCTGGTGTCATGGCACCGAGTTTGGCTTGCAAATCGGCGAGTTTGGTCTCTTGGGCTTTGATCTGGTCAAGCAGCGCTGGGTCTGTGCCTGGTTTGATCGCGTCTACCCGAGCGCCCAAATCTTTGAGCTGAGTCTCGAGCGTTCCAAGGCGAGCGCCCTGATCGGCTGAGGCTGTCGTGGCTGGATTGGCACTGGAAATACCTTGGACTTGGTCTTGTAAGGCTTTCAAGTCGCTTTGCAATTGTATGATCTGTACGCCTTGATCTGGGTTGGTTGCGGCGGGTTGCGCCTCGAGTTTGGCGATTCGAGCCTCGAGCGCGGTCACTTGAGGGCTGAGGTCGGCAACCACAACAGGCGCAGCCACAGCTTTGGCTTGATCCTCGAGCGCGGTCACACGGTCGGCAAGTTCAGTGCTGTCAAGTCCAGAAACCTGATCTTGCAATTCGGAAAGGCTCGTCTCGAGTTCGGCGAGTTGTGTTACTTGGTCAGCGGTCGGTGCGGTGCCCGCTGCGGCTTTCAAAACGGCGATGTCAGCTTCAATGGCAGTAATTCTTGCCGATTGTTGGGCGTCTGGTGTTGCCGCCGTCAGGTCGGTGCGCAATGCCGTCAATTGACTCTCGAGGTCGGTCACTTTGGTTTGAAGTGCTGGATCAACCGTTCCAGCCGCCTGTTGCGACTCGAGTTTGGTGTTGAGCGTTGCCAGCAAGTCCTCAAGCGATTTCACCCGTGGTTCTAAATCTGTGCCCATGGCGGCAGGTTGGGCTGACATGGCTTTGAGTTGTTCCTCGAGCGTGCCAAGACGTCCATCTTGATCGGTGTTGGTCGTCTCGAGCGCCCCAAGTTGGGTTTTTAGACCGTTTAGTTCTGCTTTTACATCGTCAATACCTTTGGTGATGATTGCTTGTCCGTTCGCATCAACGTTATTCATTGTGCCCGATTGCAACAACCTGTAAAAGATCAGTGCGGCTTGGTAACGCGACAGGGTTTGCTGCCCTTTGAACGTGCCATCTGGAAAACCAGTGATCAAACCTTTTGCCGTGATGTAATCCACGGCTTCCTGCGCCCAATGTCCGGCAGGTACGTCCTGAAATCGAGATTGAGCAATTTTGGCGATGGTGAATCCCATCACCGGGACACCGAGTCCCAGAGCGGTAACGATGAGTGCCTTGACAACGTGCTTTTGCATAAGAACCTCCGAATTTACCTGCTCCTGGAGGCTACGTTCGCAGTTTTCGATCAACGTGAAAAAATCCTGATCTGGCTCATGGAAGCCACTCATACAAATACATCTATGAGAATCCTAAGCATTATACTTCACATTTTTAAAGTTTAAGCTCGAGTCAGACGCAAGTTGTAGAATGTGAAATTCATATCTTTAATCATCTGAGCATCATTTAAGGAATACCCCGATTCCAACATCAAATCTTTGTAATCTCTCAGCTCGAGCCTCAAAAGGAGTCAACATGGCATTCGCAGATTGGATTGGTCAATTCAGCAAAGTCGAAGTCTGGACTGGTTTAAACGCCAACGTATTAACCGGCAAAGCGGGACAGGTTGGTTTTTTTCACGCCACACAGGACATTCTTGTTCCCGAGCACAGCCACGCCGGACAGTGGGGCGTGGTGATTGAAGGCACGGTGGAACTGACCATCGCTGGCGTGTTGCATGTGCTGAAAACGGGCGAGCATTACAACATTCCAGCCGGTGTGCCGCACAGCGCCAAAGTGCTTTCTGGCTCGAGCTTTATTGATGTTTGGGAAGGCAAGCGGCTCGAGGTGAACGAGTGACCGATTTTGAATTTAAAGTTTGACTCGAGTTTCACCGTGCTCGAGTTTCACCGTGCTCGATTCGGTTTTAAGCCCGAATGGTTTTCCCAACAACCCCGCCCAAACCCTTGAACCTCGAGATTGCGGTTCTGTCGGTGCTGATCTCGAGCATTTCGTCGTGGACATCATCGGCGTAATACGCCAGGGCGGTCAAGCCTTCGGCAAACACGGGGTACAACAGCGCCGCAATTGGCAGTTCGACGGTCAAGGTGATGTCTTCGTCCTCGTCGAGCACAAATTTTGCCAGGTTCATGTCGCGGTTGAAGTGCAGCATCGCTTCAAAAGCCTGGATTTTACAGGTTTCATCGGTTGGCGCGGGCACAAACGGGCTGATGGTCATGTACAACCAGGCGTCGGTTAAACGAATAAAAATCGTGAAAAAACCGTTCTCGCCGCGAAAACCAGTGCGCCAGACGCCATCTTGCAGGGTTTCAAAGGTCCAACCGTACTCGCCAAAATACTGTTCGACGGTTTCGTTGCTGATGCTGGGGCTGCCTTCAAATTGCATGGTTTATTTTACGACGCAAAACGCCAGACGCAAAATGGTTCAAACCCCAATGCAAATAGCGCAAGGGCAATGAACCGACTCGAGAAACCATCTTTGAAAAGCTCGAGATTGAAGTTTTGACCAGTTCACTGGTTTGGCAGGTAAAACAGCAGATCGAGCGAGGGTGGCTTGATGCCTTGGGTACGCAGGAGTACCGCAATCTGGGCTGTGTGCCGAATTTCATGAATCATGACGTGCCAGAGCAGACCATCCAGCGTGTAGCGTTCTGTCGGTGAATCGTCAACGAGTCGTTTTAAATCTTCATCGGTCAATGTCGCAAAATAATTCAGGGTACTCTGCTCGACAGCACGCCAGTAATCCAGCAGCATCGGAAGCGCAACACTCGAGGCGTCTTCAGTGCCTTTTAAGGCGGGAAACGAATTTTCGACAGGCTCATCGCACACAATGGTGTAATGAATCCAGCCGTCTTCAACAGCCGCCGTGTGAAACACCAAGTCTTTGATGCAACGAAAGCGTTCCCCTTTCAAGAGTGGGCGCGACAAAACCTCATCGGGAACAGACTCGAGCGTACTCCACAAATCCCGTCGTGCGCGAACAAGGTAATCGTAGGTTTGGGCAATGTTCATGAATCACTCCTTCAAAGTTTGTGCTGTATTGATTCTAGCCTTGAAACCCTGAATTCTCTTCAATCGAAACTCGAGCCTATTGAAATCTCGTTTTCAATCTCGAGATTGGGTTTGAGGCTGAAGTCACAAAACACGTTAAACTTCTGTTCATGCTTGTCGATGTCACCACAACCTCGCTCGAGATGCGCAGCCAAACCGAAATCAAACCCTCACTTCGTACAATTGCAAACCTCGAGATCAAACGCACCGAAATACCGTTGCCCGAACTGAACCGTTTTTTGTACACGGCGGTCGGAGGCGATTACTTCTGGGTTGATCGGCTGCCGTGGACGTATGCCCAGTGGGAAACCTGGCTCGAGCGTCCCGAACTCGAGACTTGGCTGGCGTATTTGAACGGCACGGTGGCGGGTTATTTTGAACTCGAGCGGCAAGACGACACTGTTGAGATTTCGATTTTTGGTTTGATTCCTAAATTTACTGGCTTGGGCATTGGCGGCGTGTTGCTTTCACGCTGCATTGCCAGGGCATGGGAACTGAACCCAACTCGAGTTTGGGTGCACACGTGCAGCCTGGACGGTGCGCGAGCATTGGCAAATTATCAGGCTCGAGGGTTTAAAGTATTCGCCGAAAAAACCGAAAGCGAAAACCTGCCCGAGCACTCTCCTGGCGCTTGGCTCGGTGCTCGTTAAGTCAAAGCATCTCGAGCAGCAACGCTGATCTTGGGTTCAAGTTTCAATCCTCGAGCGGCAAATTCACTTGCGGCACGCGTAAAACTCTTCATTCCCAAAGCCACTTCTCGAGCCGTCAAAGTTTGGCGTGAGATTCATGGCTTCGGGTTCAATCCTTGCGTGCCTCTCATGGTTGCTGGTTAGGCTTAAAGTCTCATGTTAGCCCGCCGACTTCCCTTTTACCTTCTGCGCGAATTTGTCCCACTGTATTTGGTCGGGTTGATCACGATTTTGATGCTCTTGATGATCGATTTTTTTGCCTTCCTGGCGGCATCGTTCATCAATTACCACACGCCAATCGATGTCATGTTTCGGGCGCTTCTTGACCGAATGCCGTTCTTTTTGTCGTACATGATTGCACCCAGTCTGGCGTTTGCGGTGCTGGTCGGTTTGGGACGCCTCGCCAAAGATTCGGAACTCAAAGCGGTCTACTCGAGCGGCATCCGTCCAATCACGCTGCTCGCCCCAATATTATTTGTGGGTGTGCTGGCAACGGGTTTCAGTTGGGTCAACGAGAACATCTGGCGTCCAGTTGCCGATCAACGGTTTAAGACCTCGTATTATGCCATTTGGCATTCAGAACCACCAAGGGTTCAAGCGCTTAAATCTTATGCTTCCGAAGACGAGCGTATTTTGTACCACGCAGGTTCTATTTTGCCCGACAAGAACAACAAGCAACTCGCCGAACTTTCTGGCGTGATGATTACCACCCCCGAGGGCATTTACACCGCCACCCGAGGTCGCTGGGATGCAAAAGCCAAAACCTGGGAGTTGTACAACGTCTATCACACCACCGACGCCGAAACCCAAGCCGTCAGCGACCCAGAAGTGCGCCGCGTTTTCCCGTTCACCCTGCCCGTCGAACCAGACCTGATACCACCCGAAGCCCTGCCACTGCCAGATTTGATGGCTCGAGCCTCGAGCAAGGTACTTTCACAATCTGAGCGTTACGATGCGCAATTCAAGCTTCACAGGCGTTTTTCTGACCCGCTCGCGGCAATGTTAATGGCAATCGTTGGCGGTGCGCTGGGTTTGACGATTTCCAACCGCGCCTGGGGTTTTGCTGGCACGATTGGCTTGATTGCCGTGTACTGGGGCTTGTGGCAGATCGGTTTTAACCTGTCTTCGGCTCAGGCACTTGCCGCACCGTTGGCGGCATGGTTGCCCAGCGCGATCTTTGGTATTGGGGCAATCTTTGGTTTGCGGAGGCTGCTATGAACATCCCTCATATCAGTACGCCCACCGTGCCACCAGTCAAACTCGAGCGAATCCGTCCCAGAATTACCTTGCTTGACCTCTACATTGTCGGTGAGGTGCTGCCGATGCTGGCGGGCGGTTTGCTGATTGTGATTGTGACGCTGGTCATGGGCGCACTCTTTGAACGCATCGGGGCGTTTCTTGCCAAAGGTGCAAATCCGTTGCTGGTGGCGCAGTATTTGGCGTTCAGGTTGCCCGAAATGCTGTCTTTAGGCTTACCAATTGCGCTGTTATTCGCTGTGCTCATGAGCCTCTCGAGGTTGACTCAAGACTCCGAACTGAAAGCCGCCGTGGTTGCAGGCATCTCCCCCACCCGTTTGACCATGCCAGTGCTGGTGATTGGCGCAGTGGTTGCGCTTCTGGCATTCATCAACGCCGAAACCTTGCAACCCAGAGGCATCGAAAACGCCAGCCGCGTCTTGCGCGACATCATCATCTCAAACCCCAGGGTGGCATTTACAGGTGGACAGTTTTTTAAGGATGCCCAAAATCAAGTGATTTACATTCCAGACGGCGGCTTAAAAGCGGGTGGCATCCTCGAGAACATCACGATCATGCAAGGCTCTGAAGGGCAAGTGCCGCAGTCAATCATGAAAGCCCCGCACGGTAAAATTTTAGCCGATCAGGGAGCAATCGAATTGACTGACGGCTCGAGAATCACCTACCGTTCTGGCGACGCTCGTCCAGCGATGATCTCCCATTTTGCCAGGGCTGTGATTCCAATCAAAGACTTGCAGCAGGGCGCGAACCTGTCACAAAAACCGATTGACCTGCCTTTACCCACCTTGCTCGAGCGCATCAAAAGTTATCAAAGCCAAGGTTTCAGGATCAACGGCGAATTGACGGCTTTAAACCAAAAATTTGCCAAACCGCTCGCATCGGTGGCGTTTGCCCTGTTCGGCATTGCCTTGTCACTTTACACGCTGCGCAGCAATCAAAGCCTGGGTTTTGTTGGCGTGATGTTTTTAACGTTTTTCTATTACGCCACCTGGACGGTGTTTAACGTCATGGGCGAAAGCGGCGCGATTCCAGCCGTCCTTGCCGCTTGGACGCCCGACCTCTTATACGCCGGAGCGGGTGTCGCCCTTCTGGCACTGGCACGGCGACGTTAACGCATGAAATTGAGCACAAAAAACCCAAGTAACAATCAGACGCTCGAGAAACCCCAAACGCGTGAGAACAATAGTGCAAACACTATTTTGGGTGAAATTTTAATGAACCGTAGGGGCAGGGCGCAGCAAACGACCATGCCCGAAGGTGCGTTTTATGGTCAAGAAGCAGCGCCCCTACGAAAAAACCAACATCCAAATCCAGGTTTCTCGAGATTTATCCTGTTTTTTCTGGCATTGCTCTGCTTTTCTAGTCCCGCCTTCGCCAAGAAAATCGAAATCTTGCAAGCGGACAGGCTCGAGCTTCGCAACGTCACGACCCCCGATGGCAAGATCGAAGAGTACGTGATTATCACGGGCAGACCCGCGATTGTCCGCATTGACAAGGACGAACTCGAGGCGAACCGAATCGAATTTAACAAGACACGGCGCAAACTCTACATTGTCGGACAGGGCGTGTTGCGCGGCGAGAAGGAAACCATTGCGGGCAATGATTTTGTCGTGGACACCTCCGACAATTCGCTCGAGGGTGTGGATGTGCTGATTGCCACCACTGACATTGACGTGGTTGGCATCAGCGTCGAGCGCCTGCCTGGGCAACTCGAGGTCAAAAGCGGTTATTTCTCGCCGTGCTCGAGGTGCGGCAAGGTTGGCGACGCTTACGGTTTCAAGGCGGGCAGTTTGACGCTCTTTCCAGGAGACCGCCTGATCGCTCGAGATGTCATTGTTTTGGTGGCGGGCGAACCGATTTTGTACTTGCCGATCATGGTGGTCTTGCTGTCCGAACCGAGCCGTCAACCGCGTTGGGTCTTTAGAATTGGCGATTTTAGTGTGGGTGGCAGTGGCAATGCCAGCACCGATACCACCCTGCCAAACGTCGAACTTGACTTGCCATTCACCACTGGCGATTTTGGGCTTGGTTTCACGCTGTTGCGTTATTACGGCAACCGCAATCCGGCTTTCGGGATTGGTGTGGACTGGACGTTGTTTGATCTGTTTGGCGGTATTAACAAGTCCAGGGTGTTCTTTTTGGTGTTGCCTCCGCCCACTGGCAGCACTTTGGGTGCTCCGTTGGCGTACAGGCTCGAGTCGGCTGGCTCGTTTGACATCACCCCAGGCGCAGACCCAGAAGACGCCCTGCCCAGTGTCAGGTACAGTTTTAGCCTCTCGAGAGTCGATGAGGGGATTACACGGAGCGAAGATTTGCGCGGCATTACAGGGTTTTCACGGCGGACTGACTTTGGTGCAAAGTTTAATTTGGACACCACTTCTTACGCCATCGAACTTGAAATCTCGAATTATTTTCTCAACCGAGATATCAACCCCGTTGCAATCGATCCTCTCAAACCAACGTTTCCAAACTCGAGTTACGTTCCTGGCAATACATTGTTCTTTCCAGAGCTGCGTTTCACCGCCAAGGATTCGTTGTTGCCCAAGTTTGGTGGTTTGACGGCACAAAATTTTTCGGTCACGCTTGGCATGATTACCGCACCGTACAACCGCATCAACCGCAGCGCCCGTTATGCCGCAGACCCACTCACGGGTTTGGTGACGGCGGGAAAATTCGACCTGAAATACAGCGTCGGATTGACCCTCAACCCCTGGGAGGGTGGAACGTTAAGCTCGAGTTTCAGGTTTGAGGGGCGCTATTACACGACCCAAAACCCAAACGGCACTTCGGATACTGAAAAATTAGACCCAACTGGCGAGTACGAGCGCAGCGTCGATTACCAGTTCAGCACCAGGTTCTCGCAAAGTATTTTTAAAGACGTGGCTCGAGTTGACTGGAGCGCCGATTATAGCGAAACCACTGGCGAGAGTCCGTTTGGTTTTGACAGCGTCTCGAACCGTGAAGCCACGCTGCGCAGCAGTCTGGGCTTGACCGTGACACCCGCCACTTGGCTGTCATTCACTGCCTCGCAAAGCCTCAGCGTGACCGCCACCAGAGAACCCAAGTTTGATGCGGCGCAGTTCAGTCTGAACTTCACGCCCAGCTTTGGCAGCTTAAGCCTCAGCGCCTCGCACAACCTCGAGACGGGAATTTTGCAAGCCTGGAACATTGGCAGCAGTATCAACACGCCGTTTGGCATTACGTTTCGTTTTTCGACCGGGCAGTACATCAACACCGCAGCCGGTGGCTTGTTTTACCTTTTTTCACCGTTACAACTCAGCCTTAACTATTCTGGCGACGGGGGCAAATTGACTTCTTCGCTTAACGTCACCCATGACCTCAACCCTGACGGGGTCGTGCAAAACATTGGCTTCACCTTTGGTTATCGGTTTGGCGATACCGAAAACCCGTACACTTTCAGCCTGATTCAAAACCTGACCCCACCGCAGACCGTGACTGGCAATGACGGCAAAAATGCCTTCTCGGTTTTGCGCGGCTCAACCCGTTTCACCTGGCGTGGTCTCAGCGTCAGTGTTGACAACAGTTTCGACTTCAAACCCTGGGCGTACTCGAGCACAACGTTTACCAACTCCAGCACCTCGAGTTCTGGAAAAATCCCAACCTCGAGCTTGAACCTCAGCGTTTCTGGCGATGCGCTATTCAGTTGGAATCTCAATTTCACCAGCTACATCGACCTGGCAATGTTCGCATTTTATGAACCCAGATTGAACGGCAACCTGACCACCCAAAATCCAGGCTCGAATTTTGACCTGACCTTGGGTTTTCAACTCAGACTGCCCGATGTCGCCCAAACTGATTTTCGATTCTCGAGCCTGAGCTTGCAGTTTGGTTGGGATGTTGTGCCAGGGTTTAGCGTTTCTGGTTCGATCACCTATTCAAGAACCCTTTCGGGCGGAATTTTCTTGGACACCTTCAACCTCAATCCTCTGGCGTTCACGGCAGCTTTTGCCTCCGAAGGCTCGAGCAAACCCGATGTGTTTTTCAGCGTGCTTTTAAGAGGCACATATGTCTTCGACGATGATCCAAAGTCCAATGGGATTCCAAATTTTACGGGCACTGGCAGCCCGTACCGCACCACTTGGCGACCCGTTTTTATTCTGACGTTTGACCTGTGTTGTTATGTCTTGCGTTTTACTTTTGACAGCACGCCAGAAAGAGGCTCGAGTTTTACGTTCAGTTTTATTCTGCCCTTTGGTGGCGAGCAAAAAGCGATTATCAGTGATCCCGATGGTTTGCGATTTCCCGTGCTGCCATTCATCCCACCGATCAAATAAGAGGTGTTCATGCGAAAAATACTTTTGATATCGTTCATCTTCTTGATCTCGAGTTGCACCGGTTCTTTTGAAGACAGCGGTACACCCGTGCGTTTGGTGGTTAGCGTCAATCCAGATGTAAGCAAGAATATTCCCTGCCCTGGTCAACAATTGGAAGTGCCACAAACTCCAGGCTTGGTGCTCTTGGACCCAAACCGCTTTTCAAGCGCCTCCAATCAAACCAATTCTTGCGGCGCGTTTTTTCCACTGTCAGGAGTTGGTTTTGATGTCGTCAACGGGGCGGAAACGATTGTGTCACCCAGTGTTTTTGTCAGTGTTCCCAGCCAGTCGGTGGTCAAACAATTGACTTATGTTCACTCGGCAAACAATACCGTGCAAGACCCAAATACCCTGGTGCAAAAACTCGAGTTTAAGTACACACCAATAGACAAAAACGATGATCCAGCTTTTTGTCCAACGCATTTGTCTGTCAGCCGAGATAACCAATACTTGGCTGTTCTTGACAATCCAAATGATATTTCCAAACTTTGCGGTGATAACACCACAAGGTTGCCACGCGTTATTATTTTCAAGATTGTTGATGGCAGTATTTTTAAAAGGGTTAAAGTTTCTAAAAATAACTTTATTGACGGAACGACCAAAGAAATGTCAATCGCACTTTTAAACAACCGTTTGTATGTTCTTGGCGAATTCGGCAATAAATTCAGAATCTCGAGTTTTAATATTTTAGCCACCGATCCAATTACTGATTTTATCAAATCTGACGATACAAAATTACCGCCAACCTTCTCGAGTTTCCCAAATCCCAGTTCTAAAGTTGATCTCAGTATTGTTCAAAACAGTAACAGTCAAACCATTTTACTAGCAAGTTTATTTGACAACAATGTTGGGCAAGTTTTTCCAATTGTTGAAGATTTAACGCTTAAAACCATTGCTTTCGGTGACGAACGACTGTCTGGCAGTTTGGCGACCGATTTACCCATTGGAAAAGTCACCACCATTCGTTCCAATGCGTTCAGTTCTTCAATCAGTTCTAATTTTACCCTGTACTTGCGTCCAAACAATATTTTGTTCCAAAGGAACACGCAATTCGCCGCGCAGACCATCAGTTCACCCATTGATGCGACCTTCCCAGCCGACAACACGATCTGGGTTTTGAACACCACCCGGCTTTTTAAAGTCGATACTCGAGATTTCCCAGAAAAGCCCCAGTTTGACACGGGAATAGATTTTAGTGATTTAAACCCTGGCAATTTGGTCTGGGTTTTGGACGAGAATTAAAAAAGCTGGAGCGCAATGCGCTCCAGCTTAAAACACAATTTTAAAACGAGTGCGAATAACTCGAGATGTAACCAGGGGTTGCCAAAACCTCAATTTGCACACCCTCGACATTGGCAACTCGAGCCACCTTGATTGGGTTGCCCAGTTCAATCTGCACCAAATTCCAGCCCGCCTCGAGACTGACATCAAAACCACGGTCGGCTTTGATACGGGTTTTGGCGTCGCTGTAGACAATCACAATGCTGCCGCGACCTTTGGTGACAAAGCTCTCGAACAGGGTATCGCCGCTCGAGAAACTTTTTTCGTTGTTCACATCCAAGTACGCCCGAACCACGGTGCGGGCAATGTGGGCACTGCCGAAAATGTTGATTTTACCGATAAGACCGGGCCAGTCGAGCAAATCCTGAACCAAATTCTGCAAGGCGCTGGCTGGCGGTGTGATTTCAGCTACGCTCAGGCTATAGCTGCCATTGGTCACAGCAGAACTCGAGATTTCCTTGCTGGGATTGCCGCTGCGATCCGTCAAAAACACGCCAATTCGCAAATTGGCTGACGCTGCGTTTTGTGATTTTACCGTTCCCGAAACACTCAATGGCGCTGCCAGAGCAAGGCTCGAGATCAGTACGCTCGAGAGGGCAATCAAGATTTTTGAGCTTAACTTTAAGGCGTTCATTGTGGTTCATCCGAACAATCCCCTAAGTTGGCTCAAAGGTCGGATGCCTCCAAGAAAAGACTAGCACCAAAAACAAGAATGGCTTGTGT
>JAYTKL010000188.1:0-1483 GCA_043730305.1 Deinococcales bacterium
AAGCGTCAGACATTGGCGACCAGAGGGAGTGGCAACAGACAGCGCCTTGCATAGAAGTGAGAGCAAGAATTGCGTCAACGGATATGCAAGGCGCTGTAAACGAAAATTATTTTGAATTGGTCAAAAAAGCTGGTTTTACGGCAATTCGTCTGCCAGCCAATTACAATGCCCACAGCGACCAAAAAGCGCCGTACAAAGTTGCTCGAGAGTTTATGTTGAGAATCGACTGGGCAATTCAAAATGCCAAAAAGCGTGGTTTGGCAATTATCATTGATTTGCACAACTAAGTAGGGCAGGTTAATTAAATTAGACTAACTCTTGAAAGAGATTCGCGTGTGTAACGACTTTGAATTGCAATCGATGAACTGGATAATCGAACATAAATATGCAGGGGCACTTATGAAGACTTTTGCACCAAACCCAAACAGAATTTGGAGCGTTGGCTTGGTATCTGGCGGCAAATTGCGACCCGTTACGCCAACCAACCCGAGGGCGTTATTTTCGAGCCGTTCAACGAACCGCACGATAAACTCGAGCCACTCTGGAACGATTATTTTGCCCAGGTCTTGGCGGTCATTCGTGAAAGCAATCCAACTCGGGCTGTGGTCATGGACGGTAACGGTTGGAGCAACAGTGAACGCATGAGCGAATTGCAAATTCCCAACGATCCAAACCTCATTTTGACTTTTCACAATTACCCGCCGTTTCAGTTCACGCATCAGGGGGCGGAATGGTGGGCGGACGGCGCAAAATACTTGGGTACAAAATGGAATGGCACACCTGCCGATCAAGCCGTGGTCGTGGATTACATCGAGAAAGCCGAAAAGGTCGCGCAAGCCGCAAATTTGCCGCTTTACATGGGTGAATTCGGCGCGTACCGCAAAGCCGATATCGCCTCGAGAATTCGTTGGACGACCTTCACCCGCCAAACCGCCGAGCGCAAGGGAATTTCTTGGGGTTACTGGGAGTTCGCTTCGGGCTTTGGAATTTATGACCCACTGATGAAAGAGTGGCGCAGAGATTTGCTAAACGCGGTCATCGGTAAGTAGGTTGTGAAGTCTGGTTTGAGCCTTCAATCTCGAAACTTTTGAATGACAGTTTTCTCGAGTTTTTCCTGCATCTAAAAAACCAAAATCGATTTCGTTAAAGGACAAACATGATTAACCGCAATGATTTTCCAAAAAACTTTGTCTGGGGCGCCGCCACCTCGAGTTTTCAAATTGAGGGCGCAACCACCACCGACGGACGCGGTCCAAGCATCTGGGACACCTTCGCTGCCACACCAGGGAAGACCCGCAATGGCGACACCGGCGAACCTGGCTGTGACCACTACAACCGCTATAAGGGCGACCTTGACCTGATGAAAGAACTCAACCTCGAGGCGTACCGTTTTTCGACCGCCTGGTCACGCGTGCTGCCGACGGGACGCGGGCGGGTCAACGAAAAAGGTATGGGCTTTTACGAGCGCCTGGTTGACGGTCTT
>JAYTKL010000189.1:0-2149 GCA_043730305.1 Deinococcales bacterium
GCCGTGATCGGTCATGGCAACAGTTGGGTTGGTCGGGCTGGTTTTTGCCACCCATTTCAATAAATCCTTGATTCGTGCCGCGCCGTCCAGCAAAGAATACTGCGTGTGCTGATGCAAATGCGCGAAACGTTTCGGGGTTTTTAAAGAAGCCTCGAGATTGTGGTGAAGGTCGGCGGGGTTGGCGTCCCCTGGTCGTAATAGGTTGCTCGAGTCGGACATGATGCTATGTTACCAACGGAATCGTTAAGAAAACAGTGGCTCTTAAGTTTCAATTAATTCCCAAAGGTTATCCAATTTAATGCTTGACATAAATCAATATATGCAGTCTAATACCAAACGGAGGCTCTGCTTTTTGGCATTGCCTTTTTGTTTTGCCTCAACGCTCACGACTCGAACGTAGATCTTGGATAAAACAAAACCCGCGTAATGTCCAGCTTTTTGTGCCTTTTTGTTGCTTTCCCTTAAATTGCAAACCAGCGATTTGGGCGGCAAAAGGCTCAAGTTCAACTCGGGTGGCTTTGGTCATTTTGCCTTCGAGTCGCCAACCCCAATTAAGGCTATACGCTACCAAATCAGCAACTTGGACAAGTGTTGTAATATCGCTGTGGACGAAGAACGGCTCGGGCAGTATCCGTTTTGCGCGTTCTCGTCCAGTCCTCGTACCTTCAAAGTATGCCCTCATATGAGAACCTAATCTCCGTGATTGTGTGACATCCAATTCATCAAACACGATAATTCCATGATCTTTTGGGGCAAGGCTGGCGTGAAAACGTTCAAGCAAATACGTCACATCTTTACGAATGGCAGTATCAACTGGTTTTGGAGCAGCCAAATCCACGATGCTCGCAAACACTTGCACGCCGTATTCAGAGCATAAATCAAGTCCGCACCTGGAATACTCGAGACATGACTGCGCATAAGCGGTGAGTTCCGCTTTTGTTACAGGCTGATTTATACCCTGATCTCGAGCAAGACGACCTTTTTCAAGCAATGAAAAAGCAAGTTTTTGACGTTCTGGATTGGAAATCAAGGGTAACTGACCTGCAAGACGAAACGTCTTTGTCTTGAGCAACTGGCTTCCTTTAAACTCTTTTAAAACCTCATTCAACTGCAAACCAAAATGCTCGGTTTGTGCTTTTTGAATTGCCTGAATAAACCCCCAAGCACGTCGTTCATTAATTGAAACACCCGCTAGAACTTCATAGGGCGCACTTTTATGATCCGTGCCACTTTCATCAATAAACAGCAGCACTAAACGCCCTCGTTATCAAAATGAGGGTCGACTGGATTAACATTCACTGGTAGGAAGAGGTAACTCGAATCGGACATAACAATATGTTACTTCCGTAAATCCAACATAACCAGACCTTGACAAATCAAAAATCTCGAGACTTTAAATCGTGACCTCGCAACCGCATTCAAGCTCGAAACGCACTGGACTCGAGAATTGTTTGGGTTCAGTCCATTCCTTGCGGTGATGCAAAATAATTTTGCTGCGAGGGTCAAAAATCAGAATATCCTTCACGCCATTTGAAAGGTAAAACGGCGGGTTTAACTCGAGGTCTTTGCTTTCGTAGCCTTCTGAAATCACTTCGATCACAGCTTCTGGTAAAAGCGTGATTGGCGTCCAAACCTCATCGGGTTGACGACAAAAAACACTGATGTCAGGGCGTTTTAACGAACCGTCAGTAAACCGAATATAAACATCTGACTTGTGTACACAAGCACACGTCAGACTCGAGCCTTGAATCAATCGGATACTCGAGCGAATCGCGTCAATGGCGTCTTGGTGTCCCGCCATTGGACTGAGTTCTAAGGTGGTTAATCCAGCCGTCAACTCCACCTTAAACCCAAGTTCGTCCAGTTTGATAAATGTGCTTAAATCAGGCTGCATACATTATTTTACGCAAACTCGAGCTTCAAATTGTGACTTCGCAACCGCATTCAAGCTCGAAACGCGCTGGACTAGAGAATTGTTTGGGTTCAGTCCATTCTTTGCGATGGTGCAAAATAATTTTGCTGCGAGGGTCAAAAATCAAAATGTCTTTGACACCATTTGAAATGTAAAACGGCGGGCTTAAAACCAAATCTTTATACTCGTAATTTTTGGAAATAATTTCGATCACTGCCCCGGGGGCAATGTTTAATG
>JAYTKL010000190.1:0-3802 GCA_043730305.1 Deinococcales bacterium
AGTTGGTTTGGTACTTCGTGATTATCCCGAAGAGGGCGAACCGTTTTTATTAAAAGGCTTCACCACCGCCGTAGGACAGGAGTATTTGCCATTTCATGGTCCGCCGCTTGTTGGACGACAAAAGGAACTTGCCAAACTCGAGGGTTTGTTCAGAATTGCCCGCAGCGAACGGCGTGTGGTCTGGGTCGAGGTTGTTGGGCATCCAGGTTCTGGGCGCAGCCGATTGATGCAAGAATTTGCGGCGCGTCACGAGATCACCGAGGACGCTCGAGCGGTGGTGCTTGACGCGAAAACCCGCAAACTCGAGTTGCCGACGAAAGTCTTGCCAATTGTGTTGCTCGAGGATGCCTTGAATCTCGAGACCGCCCTGCAAACGGCACTTTTAAGTGCGCGAAAGGGTGCGTTGGTGCTCGTGCCTCGAGCGCTTCAAACTGAGGCTGAACGTGAGGCGGTGGTGCTGGACAATCTTGGTTTTTCGCAAGCCCGTACATTGCTCGAGTCTTTGTGTGGACCGCAACCGATTGGTCTGGTTAAACCTTGGTTTGAACGTTCACTTGGCAATGCCGCGATTTTGGCTGAGGTGGCAAGGTTATTCAATAAGGGCTTTGACGATTCCCTCGAGTTACAGCAAAGGGTGAAAGCGTTTATTTTAGATTACTTTGAAGTTTTCTCCTCTAGCGCGGCAGAAGTATTTTCGGTGGCGGCGTTGTTCGGCTCAAGTTTTTACTTGGGAGGGTTAAGCCAAGTTTTGGGGCGCGATGTCAGTTCTGACTTCGAGATGCTGTTTGCCGAGGGTGTGATTCTCGAGTCGGGTGTGTCCCGAATTCTTGGAGAGCGCGAGTTTAAGATTCAAATTCCGTTGCTTCGTGAGGCAGCAATTTCAGTCTTTGACTTGCAGCATCGGGCGGGTTTGCACCTGGTCATTGCTTCGTGGTTCTCGAGCCGCAGTTCTGCTCGGGCGCGTGACCACACTCGAGCAGCCCAAAGTCTTCAAGCCGCTTTACAAACCCAAACTGCACAGGAAAGTTCGGTGGTCGCCGCGAAAAACAAGAAAGCCTCGTTGATGAAGGTGTCTCGAGCGTCAAAATCACCAAAGTAAAACTAAATGTAAATTTGAACTTGACAAAATAGCAAACTTGATTGCATACTTAATAAAGCAATCGAGATGCTTGCAATCTGGATTGTTCCAACCTTCAGGAACTCAAATCGACATCACACCGTAGGAGAAACCATGAGTGACCCATTTCGTGAACGCATCGAAAACCTGCTCCGTCAGGGCAAAATCTCACCAGAAGAAGCCAACAAGCTTTTTCGGGCGCTCGAGCCACAAGGGGAGACTGCCAGCGCCAGCACGCCCTTAACCGGTTCGCAACCCGCACCGGGTATACCTCCCAAACCTCCGACCCCGCCCACACCGCCAACTCCAGTCGCTGCTGTCGTACCGCCAACCCCGCCCACACCCCCAACACCAGCCGTGCCGCCAACGCCGTTCAACAGTGCCATGCCAACCTCGCACAGCAAAGCTTTAGACAATTACGTTCATACGGCAAACAACATACGTAAACTGGTCATCAACGCCACCGCAGGCGATATTGACGTTGAAGGCGTGCCAGGCATGGCAACCATCGAAGCCAACGTCAAAAACGGTTCGCTCGAGATCACCGAAGACGGCGACGTGATTCGCATTCTGGGCGTTGGAAAAATTGATGACCCAACCGAAATTGGCTGGTTGAACACCGTCATCCGCACCATTGGACGCAATCTTCCCGTGGATATTCACGTCAAAGTCCCGACTAGCCTGCTCGAACTCGAGGTCAAAGCCTTGGCGGGCGACGTGACCGTGGCGGGCGTGACCGGAATGGTGTCGCTCGAGATGAGCGCTGGCGACCTGAAACTGAAAGACGCGGGACGATTCAACATCAACGCCAAGGCGGGTGATATCAAAGTGCGAACCAAACTGACCGACGGTGAAAGCAACCTTCGCGCCCTGGCAGGCGATGTCGATGTGATTCTCGAGGGCGGCTCGAGTGTGACCATGAAAGCTTCCAACAGTGCCGGTGACATTACCGCCAAAGGCTTTATTTTGACGCACACCGAAAAACGTATCGTCGGTGGCAGCCTGGAAGGGCGTTTGGGCGCAGGTCGTGCCAAATTAACCGTCAGTTTAAGTGCGGGCGATCTGGACATTGAAGCCATTGACGGCATGAACCAGTAAGCAATCAATCCCAGTTTGAGGCTCGAGTTTCAAAAGCTCGAGATGGGTACGCTGTACCCAAAAAAGGAGTCGATCATGGGACAAATTGAACGGATTTTACAGTTGGTGCAACAAAATAAAATCAACCGTGAAGATGCCGCCAAGCTGCTCTCCGCGCTCTCGAATGGGCTTGCCACACTGCCCGACAGCACTTGGGAGCGCCTGTTCGCCATGCTCGACCAGGGCATGAGTGTCGAAGCCCTGGCGCAGGTGCTGGGTGCAGAACTCGAGCAGGACAAAGACAACAGGCGCAGCACCTGGAGCACCAAGGGTGCTCGAGGTGGGAATTTTGGCATGGGTGGATTGGGGTCACAAGTTTCGACCATCGTCAACGACCAAATTGCTGACGCGTTCCGCAAAGGTTTTGGCGATCCAAGACGCAAAACTGCCAGGGTTTTACGTGTTGTGGTCGAATCCAGCGATGGCACGGATGTCAACATCAACATTCCGCTCGGGCTTGCCAACATGGTCTTAAAACTGATACCCAAAGAGGCACAACGCGCCATGACCGAACAGGGCATTGATCCTGTGACACTGCAAGAGCTGCTCAAATCCGAGCTGCCCGACGGCGAGATCATTCGGGTCGAAGCCAGCGACGGCACCGAAGTCAGAATCTCGATTGAGTAAACTGTGCTCAGGCACTCGAGGTATAAAAGTTTCTCGAGCTTAAAAAACAGAGGAGAGCAGATGATTTTTGACTTGCCAACCAATTTCCCAGGACTTGCCGAGACGCCGCTGGTCACCAGACTCGAGTTTCCAGAATCGGGCGTCAACATTGAAGGACACTTTCGCCTGAACGAATTTGCGCTGTTGCCGCCGGATAACCTCGAGTTTTTGCGCTTGTACATCAAGGTGCGCGGCAACCTGAAAGAAGTTGAACGCATTCTGGGGCTAAGTTACCCGACCATTCGCTCCCGCTTTGAAGATTTGCTCAAAGCCCTGGGTTACGAAGCCGAAGCCGATGAAGCCGAAGCTCGAGACGATGTTCTCAAAGCCTTGGAGCGCGGTGATATAGGACCGAACGAGGCGCTCGAGCGACTGAAAAGCACCTAAAGAAAATTAAAAACGGCGGGCGATGTTTATGATCGCCCGTCGTTTTTAATGCGCCCCTCAATCAATCAAATTTTGCAACGCTTTTTCAATTTCGCTGTGCCTGAGTTTGACCTCGGCTTCCAGCTTGGCTCGAGCGTGAAAATGACTTGAGAAGTGCTCCAAAGCCTCGGAAAATTCAAACAATTGCGCAACCTCGAGTTTGACACTTTCGGCATCAAGCGGTCTGAGATCGCGCTTGTTGTCGAGCAAATCATCCAGCCTTGCCATCATGCCAGAGAGCGGACGCAACCATTGAAAAATAGGATCGCTGGTCACCAGTTGAAAGTAGGCAAACGGACCATTGATCGTGCCATGCACCTGTTCGTATTCTTTTTTGACAATTTCCAACAAGGTTGAATGGGTGCTGCGCAATGCCTGAGCCAGATCGTTCAGTTTGATGCGTTGCGCCTGGTCAATCGGGTCTACCGGGCGGGTGTCTCGAGTAATGCTCACACC
>JAYTKL010000191.1:0-1535 GCA_043730305.1 Deinococcales bacterium
AATGTTCAGCGCCGTGCGGTTGCCTTTCGGGTCAACCAGGGTCAGAATCATTTCTTTTGGACCGTCGGCGTCGTAATTGGCA
This sequence comes from Deinococcales bacterium, assembly GCA_043730305.1. Taxonomy (GTDB): domain Bacteria; phylum Deinococcota; class Deinococci; order Deinococcales; family JAAFIG01; genus JANXTZ01. The sequence goes on from JAYTKL010000191.1 coordinate 83, forward strand.
AGCTCAACGGTTTTACCAAGCGCACTCTGTCCAAGGTCAATAAAGGCAACCAGTTGGTCTTGGTTAAATTGCCCTCTGGCGTTGACAATAAACTGGCTGGCTTCGACACGCACACCTGCGCTGGCACGAATCTGGAACGAGTTCTTGCCGTTACCGATGCTCGAAATTGCCATTGGGTAAAACCCTGTGGCGAGTGGCGCGTTTAAAAGTTGAACGCTGTCGTGTTTGGTGCTTAAACCGAATTGTTGTTTAAACAATTCGCTACCCGAACTGTTTGAAAGTTGAAAGGTTGTGTTTAACGTGGCGGTTTTGCCGTACAACTCGTCGCCGTAGTAACTGACTCGGTTTCTCGAGTTGGCGTAATCGTTGCGGTTGATTTCGGGGCTGTAGACTTCAAGGCTGGTGATGCGTCCTGCGGCGGCGGCAGGCACGTTCAAACGGTAATCTTCGGGATCAATTTTCCAACCGACGGACTGACCAATGCTGGCAAGTGGCAGGGACATGCTTTGCGTGCCAGTGGAATTATTGGCAGAGGCGGGTTGGGCTTGTTGCGCTAAAGACAGCGAAACAAACGCGGCGAATAACGTCATCAAACCCACTCGAGCGCCCTGGAAGCGCGGGGACACACGCCCCACGCCTCCTTTTGCACTGGACTCGAGTTGGCGCTTGATGTGGTGCGCTCCATCAAGAGCTTTCATCGAATCACCTCTTCGTAAAAAATACTTGGATCGGTCAATACTTGATCTGGTGGTAACGGACTGAAGATCGCGTAACTGAGGATGTACGTGCCAGCTTCAAGCGTGCCGAGAACACGAATGGTTTTGCCATCTTCGGACAGTTGAACGTTGATGACTGTGCCGTTGCTCGAGACGAGCACGAGTGTTCCGCGTTCCGCCCCTGCTGGGAGCGGATCGGTGATCTCGAGGTTGTTCACGGCGTTGGCTACTGTAATGACTTCGGTCACGGCATAACCCGCGCCGCCTTGGGTCAGGGTCTTCTCGAGTTTGACATCGCCGCGTTCGACGGTTGTGCTGCGTGATTTCACGACGGCGGCATCTGGGGAGTACAACGGGAAGTCAGCGTTCTGGATGCCACCAATGCTGTCGGCGTTGACGCGCCTGTTGCCTGGTTGTCCATCATCGCTGGCGACTGGTTTGGCTTGGTACGGCACGGTGATTGGGTCGAGGCGCACCGCGTAAACGCCTGGGGTCACGTCTGGAATGCTGTAAAGCCCGTTGGCATCAGTGACAACACTGCGACCATCGCTCAGGTAGACTCGAGCGCCTGGAACTGGGCTGTCAATGCCTGGTTGGAAGTTGTTGTCGTCGTTCTTGTCAACGTAAATTCGTCCGACAATCACGGTGTTGTTGGTGAACACACCCAGCACCACTTTGACGGCGGCTACCGCGCTGGTGACTTTGGCGGTGGTGACTGGTGCACTGATGCTGCCAGC
>JAYTKL010000192.1:0-3410 GCA_043730305.1 Deinococcales bacterium
CGCGTGGCAGTGTTGTACAGATTGACAAAACTCGAGATGGTCAGGCTGAGTACCAAGTACACCAACAGCGCAATCAGCATGGTTTGAAGGTTAAAGCCAGATTGATTGCCCGCCGTGTTCAAAACATTAAACATGTCTGGAAACCCGATTGCCGTTGCCAAACTCGAGTTTTTGGTCAGGTTAAGGTATTGGTTGCCGAGCGGTGGAATGATGACCCGCAGGGCTTGTGGCAATACAATCAACTGCAAGGTTTGGCTGTAGCTCATGCCGATAGCCCTTGCCGCCTCCCATTGTCCTTTGTTGACGGCTTGAATGCCAGCCCGAACGGTTTCGGCAATAAAACTGGCGGTGTACACCACCAAACCGATCAGGAGCGCTGCAAATTCTGGACTGAGCGACGCGCCGCCAGCAATGCCAAAGTTTGTGGTGCGCGGCAGGTCAAGCTCGAGCGGTTGCCCCAGAACGAAATAACCGACCACCAAACACAGCAATAAAACGCCAATGGCAAGCCAGCCGGCGGGTTCGTTGCTGCCAAGGTTGACGCGGCGACGCTCGAGAATCACAAATGTTGCAACTGCCAAAATAATGGCAAGAATCCAGACTGGAACGAACGAAACTGAATCTGGTTTTTGCACCAACCACGGCATGAAAAAACCTTGATTGGACAGGTACGCTCCGCCGAACTGGACGGCTTGTTTGACCTGAGGCAAGGTCAGCACACCTGCGAAATACCAGAAAATAAGTTGCACCAACAACGGCGTGTTGCGAAACACCTCGACGTAAACCAGCGCAATTCGGTTAACCAACCAGTTGCTCGAGAGTCTGGCAACCCCAATCACCACACCCAGAATGGTTGCCAGCACAATACCCAAAAGACTGACCCGCAAGGTGTTGAACAAACCCACCACGATGGCTTTCAAGTAAGTGTCTTCGCTCGAGTACGGCACGCCAAACGCGCTGCCCTCTGCCACCTGAAAACCTGCGGTGCGTCCCAGAAATTCAAAACTGGTGGACAGATTACGGGTTTTGAGGTTGGTGGACAGGTTTTGACCCAACACCCAAACGGTCAACACAACCAGCATTACAAAGACGATTTGCGCAATCACCGCCAACATTTTGACATCGCGGTAAAAAGGGACGCGAGTTTCAGAATGAAATTGATCGCTGGTCAAGATTTGATCTCCTCTCGAGGTTGCCTGACTGGGTGCCTGACTGGCTCGATTTTACGAAAAAGCGCCGACAGATTCTTGCCCTGTCGGCGCTCGAGCATCGTTTTTTAACGCATTGGTGGGGCGTAAAGCAAGCCACCGTTTTCGTAATTGGCATTGATACGACGGGGGATATTCAACTTGGTTTTTGGTCCAAGGTTGCGGTCATAAATTTCTTTGTAATTGCCAATGGCTTTGACCACATCGTAGGCAAAGTCTGCGGTCAATCCAAAACCTTTGCCAGAATTCCCTTCAATACCCAAGAAACGACGCACCACTGGGTCGGTGCTGGATTTGGCATTGTCAATGTTGCGGCTGTTCAAATCAATCTCTTCGGCATAAATGGTAGCAAACACTGTCCAGCGCACGATATCAGCCCATCTCGAGTCGTTTTGGGCAAAGAACGGTGCGAGTGGTTCTTTGGAAATCACTTCGCCCAGAATGCGGTAGGCTTCGGGTTTGGCGGCGGTGGCACGACGTGCAGCCAAGCCGCTCGAGTCGGTGGTGACGGCGTCGCAACGACCCTGGTCAAAGGCTGCCATGACCTTGTCAAAATCGGCGTAAGTCACGACCTTGAATTGCTTTTTCTTGAGACGACCGTAATCGTTCATGTTTTGTTCGGTGGTTGTGCCCTGGTTGGTGCAAATCGTTGCGCCGTCGAGGTCGGTGATGCGTTTGGCTGGGCTGTCCGATTTTACCATCACGCCCTGTCCGTCGTAAAAAACAATCGGTCCAAAGTCTACGCCCACTTCACCGTCGCGGCTCGAGGTGTAGGTCGTATTGCGGAACACCACATCCACCTCGCCTGATTGAATCGCGGTGAAACGTGCGGCAGCCGTGAGCGGCACGTAATCAACTTTGCTCGAGTCACCAAAAACGGCAACAGCCACGCCTTTGCAGAAATCGACATCAAAACCAGAATACTTGCCGTTTGAGTCCAAAAACCCGAAACCAGCCAGTTTATCGTTAACGCCGCAAATTAGCTTGCCGCGTTTTTTGACAACATCGAGCCTCGAGTTGCTTTGGGTTTGTGCCACACTGATCGTGGCAATGCTTGCCGAGATTGCGATCAATGCCAGAGCGCCAATTGCCATGGTTTTCAGATTCATATTTCCTCCCGAAAATTACGTTCAAAGCCGAGTATTCAAGTTTTCTCCCAAAATTACAAGTGTTCTTTCATTTGCGTTTATGAGCATCTCTTTTTGCCTTCAATCATCACAACCACATCAAATCTGGAAAACTTGTGCACGACAAAACAATATCTTATCCCTTCCCTTATACTGACCTCGTGATCCTCGAGATACCTGCCAGTATTCAACTTTCCAAATCCAGCGTCATCACCATTGATGGTTTGGCTGCAAGTGGCAAATCCAGTGTGGCTCAAGGCATCGCCCAGGCTCTGAACGTGCCTTACGTCTCAAGTGGTTTGCTCTACCGTGCTGTGACATACGCCGCGTTGCTGGCACAGATCAACCTCGAGCTTGAAGTGGAAATTTTGCAAACCCTTGACCAAAACCAACTGCGGCTCGAACCACGAAACGATGGCAACCGCGCTTTTTTAAACGATCAGGACATCACCGAAGAGTGTCACTCTAGTCTGGTTGATAAAAACGTGAGTGTGGTCGCTTTGCACAAGCACGTGCGGTCATGGGTCAACGCTCACATCAGAACCCTCGAGAAACCATTTGTTGCCGAAGGGCGCGACATGGGCGCTGTGGTGTTTCCCAATGCGGGCGTCAAATTGTTCCTGACCGCCTCGAGTCAGGTGCGAGCCAAACGCCGCACCTTGGAGCGCCCCGAAGAGTTTGAAAACATCAAAAAATCAATTGACGCCAGGGATGCCAAAGATGCCATCAATTCTGCCGCCGCGAGCGATGCCATTGTGATTCAGACCGACAATTTGAAGCTCGAGGAGGTGATTGCTGTGAGCTTGAACGCCATTGCAGCCAGAACGTGAACGACAAAAATCCTGACCTGTCCAATGCGCCCAGAAATTTTGATTTCATCAAAAAATTTTGGTGGTATTACATTGGTTTTCTGGGTTTAAGTTTTGAGCATCCCGAATACATTCCGTTAACAGGCGGCGCGATTATTGCCGCCAATCACGTGACCTTGATTGATCCGTTTGCGGTTGGGCAACCGACCCCGCGACGGGTGCATTTTATGAGCAAAAAAGAAAATTTCAACTCACCCTGGGAACGC
>JAYTKL010000193.1:0-5908 GCA_043730305.1 Deinococcales bacterium
ACCCAAAGGCACTCTCGTGGTGAACTCAGAAGCCAGAGCGTGTGCCGTTGGTCTATCGTTCAACTCGAGCTTCAGCTTAAATGGTCAGATTTACACCACTCCAGCCAAGCTCGAGCTAGCACCAGGTGAGTACACGATTACCCCGCAAAGCGTGAATGGCTCGAGCGTCGCACCGATCACAGTCACCGTCAAAAATGCCGAAACCAGCGACGCCAAGATTGTTTACAACGTTATCACCACACTCAAACTCGAGCCGCAAAATGCAAGTCTCGAGTTCGGTGAAAGTACCACCTTTACCGCCACCGCCAGCAGCGAATTCCCAAGCGCCGTTCCTGCCAGCATCAACTTGAAACTGCCAGATGGTTTAAGTTCTGGGGAACCATTGCAAATTTCAGGCGCAATCTCGAGCGGCACACCACTGGTTTTGAACGCCTTGGTGCGTGCTGATAATGCCATGACCAAACGTGAAGTGCTTGCCAGTCTCGAGCCAAACTGCGGTGTTGTTGCCAATTCGGTTGTGAATGTCGCAACACCCGCCCAGATCAAACTCGAGAAATCGGTTGACAAAAGCGAAGTCCAACCAGGTGACACCGCAAACTTCACGATCACCGTCACGAACACTGGCGGCTCGAGCGCCGCAAATGTCGAACTGACCGATGTGTTGCCAGCCGGTTTGAGTGGCGAAAACCTCAACTCGAGCTTTGATTTGAAAGCAGGAGAGAGTAAAACTTTCGCACTGCCCGCACTTGTTAGGGCAACCCAAAGCGGCACGATCACCAACACCGCGCAAACACTCTGGAATGCCAGCCAGCAAACCGCCAGCGCCAGCGTGAATGTCACTGTGCCAGTAGCGGTCGTGGTCGTCGTTCCACCAGCACCGACTCCAGAACCAGCCAAGCTCGAGTTAACCAAAACCGTTGACCGCCAAAACGTGCAAACGGACGACATGGTGAATTTTACGATCACCGTCAAAAACACGGGTGGCTCGAGTGCGCAGGGTATCAACCTCAGCGACGTGCTGCCAGCAGGTTTGAGCGGCGACAACCTAAGCTCGAGCTTTGATTTGCCAGCAGGGGAGAGCAAGAGCTTTAACTTGCCTGCCAAAGTCACCGCCACCACAAGCGGCACGATTGTCAACACCGCCGTTCTGAACTGGCATGACGTGCGCCTTGCAAGTGACGCGAGCGTCAGAATTTCTATCCCAGAACCAATCGTGACCCCAGAACTAGCCAAACTCGAGTTGACCAAAACCGTCAACCGTGACACGGTCAAAACAGGGCAGAATGTAACCTATACGATCACCGTCAAGAATGTTGGGGCTTCGAGTGCGCAAAACATCAAACTGACCGACGAATTACCAGCAGGTGTGAGCGGCAACAACCTGATTGCAGAGTTTGATTTGAAAGTCAATGAAAGCAAAGTCTTCAGGGTTTACGCCAAAGTCACCGCCACCACCGAAGGCACGATTGTCAACACCGCCGTTGTGAACTGGAACAACCAGCGTTTGACCGCCGATGCCAGCGTGACTTTAGAACTGATGCCAGCTCCAGCCGCACCAGCCAAGCTCGAACTAACCAAAACCGTTGACCGTGATGTGGTGGCAACGGGCGACACTGCAATCTTCACCATCACCGTCAGCAACACAGGTGGTTCAACCGCCGAAGACGTGAATCTCGAGGATCTGCTGCCAGTCGGTTTGAGCGGCAAGAACTTGAATGAAAGTTTCTTCCTCAAGCCAGGCGAAACCAAAACCTTCAGCGTGCCAACAACCGTGACCGCCACCAGCAACCGCACCATCACCAACACGGCAAGCGTCAATTGGAACGGCAAGAAACTGAATGCCAAAGCCACAGTGCGTTTGGTCAACCCTGCAAAACTCGAGTTGACCAAAACGGTAGACCGTGAAAATGTTCAACCAGGCGATACCGTAACCTTTACCATCACGGTCACGAATAGTGGTGGCTCGAGCGCCACCGAAATTGAATTGTCGGACATTTTGCCGGCAGCTTTGAACGGCGAGAACCTGAACGCCAGCTTCGACTTGAAAGCGGGTGCAAGCAAGACCTTTACGCTTCCAGCCATTGTCACCGCCACCTCGAGCGGTAAGATTGTCAACACGGCTGTTGTCAACTGGAACTCTGTGCGTTTGGCATCCGATGCTGCCGTGAACGTGAACGTGACCGTGACCGTGACCGTGACCGTGCCAGTCGTCGTGATCGTTCCACCAACGCCAAGCAAGCTCGAGTTTGAGAAAACCGTTGACCACGAAAATGTTCAACCAGGCGACACCGCGACCTTCACCCTGGTGGTCAGCAATACGGGTGGCTCGAGCGCCGAGAATGTCAACCTGATTGATTTGCTGCCATCAGGGCTTTCGGGCAAAATGCTGAACGAAGTCTTCACGCTGCCAGCAGGCGAAAAGAAAGTCTTTGTTGTGCCAACTTTGGTTGCCAGCAACGCGAGTGGCACGATCACCAACAACGCCGAAGTTTTCTGGAACAACCAGCGTTTGGCTGCCAAAGCCAGCATCAACGTTGCCGCGCCAGCCAAGCTCGAGATCAGCAAAACCGTAGACCAAAACAGCGTGATGACCGGCGACACCGCAACGTTCACCATCACCGTTAAAAACACGGGCGGCTCGAGTGCAACTGGCATTCAATTGACCGACCTGTTGTCAGCAGGTTTGATGGGCGAAAATGTCACCTCGAGCTTTGATTTGAAAGCAGACGAGATCAAGACGTTTATTGTGGTTACAACCGTCAGCAGCGCGACCAGTGGCACGATCATCAACACCGCCAACCTGACTTGGAACGGCACGAACCAACAAGCCAGCGCCAAACTCGAGGTCACAGTCCCAGCACCAGCCAAACTCGAGCTGAATAAAACCGTTGACCGCAAATTGGTCAAAGCGGGCGAAGCGGTTAACTTCACCATCACCGTGACCAACACGGGTGGCAGCCTCGCCCAAGGCATCAAACTGAGCGATGTGCTGCCCACAGGTTTAAACGGCAAGGATTTGTCTGAAACGTTTGCCCTTGCAGCCAACCAAAGCCGCACATTCATCGTTCCAGCCACCACCGGCAACAATGCCAGCGGCACGATCACCAACACCGCCAATCTGAGTTGGAACGGCACAAACCTTTCCTCGAGCGCAGGTGTAGAACTCGAGAAACCAGTCCTCGGCACGTTGAGCGTGAATGCTGTCGCCCTGACTTGCACAACCCGTACCGAATTGACAGCCATTGCGTACAGCATCAACGACACGAATTACACCACCGGTTCAAACATTCAACTTGCCCCAGGCACGTACAGCGTCGTGCCACAACAACTCGATGGCTCGAGCAGCCAAGCCGTGAATGTGAGCGTACAAGCCAACCAAACCAGCAATGTCAGCCTCGAGTACGCCGTGGTGATTGGTCTGGATTTTGATTCGGAATTGAACTTAATTGCGGGTGAGACTGACACGATCACCGCGACGGCTTACACCGATTTCCCGTACGCCGTTCCAGCCACGATCAACGCCGTGTTGCCAAATGGCGTGCAAGCCCTCAGTGCCATCACCATCACTGGCACAGTCTCGAGTGGCAATGACCTCGAGTTGCCAATTAAACTTCGTGCCTTGAAAAGTACGACTTCCGAAATAACTGCCAGCCTGTTCAAAAATTGCGTGACTGCCAGCAGTCCGCTCACCATTTCTGCCAAACCCCTTCCCGACCAACGCCGCGAAAGCCAAGTGGTCTTGCTGGCACGGGTCAGCCAAATTCCAAGCGATGCCCGAGTGATTCTCTCAGACCGCATTCCGAACAACGCCAAGTACATTGCCAACTCGAGCCGAGTCTTGCGCGACCCTCGTTTTGATGTCAACACGCCAGCCAACAGCCTCGGCGATCTGATTCCAGACCCGTACCAAGTTGGCGACCGGTTGTTCTGGGTGATTCCAGAACAAGTTCTTCAAGCCCTCATGCGTTCCAACTTCAAATTGAACGCATTAATGAGCGCCGCGCAAGTTCGCAACATTTACGGCATCAGTTACAAACTGGCACATACCGACATTCTCGAGATGCCAAAAGACCAAATCGCCGTGATTCTCGCCAGCCCCAAGAGCCGTTCCGCCTCCGACCAACGCACCAATATGCTTGACCCCAACTCGAGCATTGGACGTGAAATAGGTCTTGCCGAATTGCGCGTGATTGTCGGCGACCCAAGTGTGCTGAACTTGATCTCGCAAGCCACGCCCATCAGCCAGAATGCCAACGCTCAAAACGGTCTTGGTGGCGCGGCGGTACTCGTGCGGGTCAGCACGATTCGTGCCACCACTGACCCAATCACCCAAGCCCAAATTGTGGTCGAAGCCTTCGATAGCGATGGCAAAGCCGCCAACGACCAGTACGCCACCCTGGCATTCAATGTCGAACCCCGCACGCCAGACGCCAACCCAGACGAAACGGGTTATCAAGTCAAACTGGTGGGCGGCATCGGACGCGTCGAACTCGAGCGAATTGACGGCACGCCAGGCGACAACAACCCAGTTGATACCGTCAAAGTCGAAGCCCAAATTGCCAACGACAACGGCATCATCACCAGCAGCCAAAGCTTCAAGGTTTCAGACCTGAGCGCCGTACCAGACTCGAGCAACACCGCCATCAATGCCAGCAACCGCCCATTGATCGCAAGCGGTGTAATCAGCGTCCAAGCCAACTTAGACCTTTCAAACTCGAGCTTCAGTGTTGCCGCAGGACTTCGCGCCTTCGCCAAAGGCAGCATCTTTGACGGTGGCGTGTTGACCGTAGCCGTCAACTGGAAAGCCGATTGGGATCAAACCGACGGTTTGCTGCTCTCGGGCGATTTGCTGCCACCAGCCAACCCTTTTGAGCGCTTCCCAGTGACCGGCGATTCCTCGACCCCCAGCAACGACGTGCGCTCCAGTGAAGGCATTTACGCCAAACTCGAGTTCGGCAGTTCGTACGCCTTGTATGGGCAGTTCACTCCAGGTTTCACGGGAGTCCTCAGCAATTACGGACGCAATTTCAACGGTTTCCAAGCCCTGATTCGCAACGACAACCTGCAAGTCAACGGCTTTGCCGCGCTGGTCGCCAACGCCAACATCACCAACAAACCACTTGCTGGCGACGGCACAAGCTTGTATCGCCTGGAATACTCGGACATCACCAACTCGAGCGAACGTGTGGTCGTGACCGTTTATGACCGCAACAACGACACCATCAAACTTTCAGAACGTGTTTTGGTGCGCTTGAATGATTACAACATCGATTACATCTCTGGCGTGATCCAGTTGCGTCGCCCGCTGACCAGCACCGATGTCAACGGCAACCCGCAAGTCTTGAACGTCGAATACGCCACCAACGCGGCTGGCGTGCCTCGAGAGTTGCGTTTCGGTGCGCAAGCCAGTCTGCAACTCGGGGCGGGCTTGAGTGTCAACCTGACAGGCTTGCAATACCGTCCAGAGACCAACGCCGGCTACCTGTTCGGCGTGGGTGCAAACTTTGTTTCAGGCGGTTTCCAACTCGGTCTGGAAGGCGCATTCTCGGGCAGCCCGAGCGCCAACACGGGTGGTATCGGCTTTGCGGCGCAGACCAGTTACACCAGCACCAACTTCCAAGTCCAAGCCCGTTACCAAGACACCACGCTGGGGTTCATCAACCCAACTTCAAACGCCCAACAACAAGGACGCAGCCTTGACGCTCGAGCCACACTCGGTTCGGCAACAGATTTCAGTTTGAATGCGAACGTCTTGTACAACCAGGATTACCTCAAGGGCAGCAACTCGAGCCAATTTGGTCTGAGCGCAGCCAAGAACTTTGGGGGCTTCAGCGCCAATGCAGGTTTGTCATTGCAATTCAAAACCCCAGACCCACTGACCGCAACCAACACCGCACTTTACGGCACG
>JAYTKL010000194.1:0-13344 GCA_043730305.1 Deinococcales bacterium
ACGGGCGCTTGGTTGCCGAGTTGGGTGGTGTTGAAATTCAGGGTTTCAAACGCGCCCTTGAACGGACTGACAAACGTGGCGCTCGAGAGTTGCTCGTTTTTTGTTCCAGACGGCACAAAAGTCAATTTCGAGATCGTCCAGCCGACACCGCCGTGACACGCCACGCAATTGCCGTTTTGACTCGAGCTTGTGCTTGAGCCAAAAATGGTTGCGCCGCGCTCAACTGCTGACGGCTCGAGGTCAGATAAGGCTTTGGGCGGACGAATGGTTTTCATGTACTCTTCGATGTCGTCCCAGTCTTTGGTACACATAGGGATCGTGGTTGCCACCACTTCGCGCACGGGTTTGTCCAGACCGCCAGCCAGAGCAACTTGGCGTTCTTCGTTCAGGTCGCCGCAACCGTCGGTGGTGACTGCGCCCAAGCCGCCCGAGACATCGCGGGTGTTGCGTTCAAAGTCGTGAACCTCGTCAAAAATGGCAGACCAGTTGAAAATGCGTTGCTGTTGCACCCCCTCGCCGTGACTGAAACTGCCGTCCAAAGACGTGGTTTGCCGAGGTCCTGCGCCAAACTGCCAGGTGATGTTGTCTGACAAACCCGCAGGGTGGCACGAACCGCAACTCGACCACGATTCTTTGCTCCAACGCCCACGTCCCGTAAAGAAAAACCGCCGCCCTTTGTTGACTTGCAATTCCTCGCTGGTGGCTGGGGCGCTCGAGGTTGGAACAACTTTTTCGAGGCTTTGGCTGGCAATGCCCACGACTGCCATTGCACGGCTGACCCAGCAATTCACAAAGACCTTGCCGAGCTTGCCTGCAACCACAACTCCAGTTGGGTTTTGACACGCCAAGCTTGTCCCCGCAGGTGCAGCCCCAAGATCAATTTGCACCTTGCCAGGAACTCCCAAACTCACGCCAGCCGTTTCAAAATTGACGCGTTGCAACACGTCCGCCCCTCGAGCCACCACGTAAGCGTTGCTCGAGTTTGGGGCGAACGCCAGGTCTGCCAGATCAGCCAGAAAAAAACGTTTCTGACCAGCAGGCAAGGCGGCTGCCACGCTTTTTGCCAAATTCACTGTACCGTTTTTGCCGATAACCTCGAGCTTGGATTTTAAATCGCCAACGTAAACCACGGGGTAAACGTTGCCGTTAAATTTGGCTGGGGCTTTTGGTGATGCCGAAATTGAAGTCATGTAGACTCGCGTGCCTGAAACAGCCGCTCCAAAAATCTGATTCGGCGCGGTTTTGACCGTTCCAGCGTTCGTACCATCTGGCACAAAACCAGAATCGGTTGGAGAAAACCGAATCGGTCCGACGGGTGCAAGCGTGTCCGTGCGGTACAAACGCACCACGCCCTCACGGCTGGCGTCGGTCGCTTCGGCATTGGCAAGCGGCACGCCGTAAAATTCTGGCACGACCAGCGTCTCGTCCAAGTCGTCGGTATCGCCGTCGTTGGTCACAGACAAGGCTCGAGGGTTGTGGACATTGATCTGACCAACCAAACTCATGCTCGAGGTGTCGAAGACCGAAACCCGACTTTGCGCCCACTCGGCAACAAACAACTTTGCCCCAGTTGGCGAGAGCGCCAAACCGGTCGGTTCTGAACCCACGGGCGTCACGCTCGAGACGCTGGCTTCGCTGGTGTCGATGTTAACGATTTTAGAAACCGTTCCATCGGCTTGATTCGCCACAAATGCCGTGGCATTGTCGGGCAAAATCACCACACTGATCGGTTCGTTGCCAACCTCGAGTTTGGCGCTGCGTTCAAAGGTTGCAGTCTTAAAAATGCTGATCGAATCGTCTTCGCTGTTGGCAGTGATGACATACTTTTCGTCGCTCGAGAGGGCAATGCTGCTGGACTTTGACGCGCCGTTCAGGACGCCCGTTTTGGTTTGCCCGAGCACCAAACTGCTCGAGAACACCGCAGCGATACCCAACGTTGCTAGCAAAAAGACCTGGCTGGCTCGTATTTGCATAAGACTCCTTTACTTGATGTCGCCGCAAACGATGCCCGCACCCGCGCCAGCAGGGTCGCCCTTGCCGCGCTGATGGTACTGGACGTATGCCGCCGCCGGAATCTTTGCCGTTTCAACCGTGCTCGAGACATTCCCCGCGCCGTTCCCGTCGCTGCTCAGTTCCTCGAGTGGCAAGACCACAGGTCCAGGGTTGGCACACGAGCCAGTGTGAATATGCCCAATGTGTTTGGTGTTGGCGGTCAAACCCGTGACCGTCACGCTCACTTTGGTTTTACCGTCACTCGAGGGAACTAAACTGGCTGCGCCCACGGCGGTACTCGGCGCACCACTGGCGAAGGTATTCAGTGAAGTCATGGTGGCAGATTTGCCGCCAGCCACGGGCGCGGCACTTGGGGCGGGAGCGCAAGCCCAGAGCAGTACCGCACCAAGCGCACCAAAACCCGAGACGACCAACCACTTTTGAAACTGCTTCATACGTCCTCCTTCTTGCCATCAAGCCATCTGATTTAGAGCGCCGAATTTGAATCCATCTCGAGCCAAGCAGGTTCTTTCAAAGAGAAACGTGGTAGCTTAAAAAAGTCATTATCAAAGGTTGAAGCATGTATTCTATCCTGTTCATGCGTGCTTGACCTCGGGTTTCGGTTTCATCTCGTGAATGACAGCGTTGAATGGCTGAAAGCTTGAGCCTCGTTAAAAAGCTGTTAAATTCCAAGTCATGGTGTAATTCGTGGTTTGTGAAACGCCTGGGCTGGATTCCAAAGTTTCGTTTTTGATGCTTGTGCCTGAAATGGTTTTAGAGCCGTCGCTTGTATTGGTAATGACCGTGCCAGTCCCGAAAATACGTTCTGGCAGATAAGACTGTCTGACGGTTGCAATTTTAACCTGTCTGGTTACTGGATCGTTTGGTGGAACGTCAGTGCAGCGATCTGTTGTAACCACTTGTTCAGTGACTGCGCCGGTGGTCGTGGTTGGTCCGACTGGGTCAACCGTAGAAAATGTATAAGCGGTATCGGTCAATTGGATGAAAAACATGGTCTCTTGCGGCAACAAGAAAAGACTCGAGCCTGTCTCAGAGGTGTTAAACACCTGGTGTGTGCAACTGGAAGCAATGATAACGTCCCCTGTTTTAATGTGACTGTAATTGGCGTTTTTGTTCGATGACACAACCTGAATCTCGAGTTTGCTCGGATCAATACTGACGGATGCAGACACTGAAACATTGGTCACGTCAGATGTCGTTCCGTTTACGGCTGGTGCAGTCCCAGTGACTGTCGAGTGGTATTCTATGGTGACTTTGCCACGAAAAATACCGTCAGCGACGACTGAACGTGCTTCTTGGGTGGCACACAAACTCGAGCCTTCGCTATCACCAGGCAAGACCAGACAAGCTTGAATGGACAAAATGAAAACTTTGTTGCTTGGTGTGAAAACCGTGGTGTAACGACCATCAGCACTCGAGAAACCCGTGGGTTTTTTGAGGGTCGCACCGCTCGAGCTGACCTTAAACTCAAAGTTTGAAGCTTGAGGGTCGGGCATACCTGCAAAAACCACTTGTGCTCGAGCATCAAGGGACCTGTCGGAGCCAACCACGATTTGCGTGAAGGGTTTGATCGGGTCAATCACCACCCGAACACAGTTGTTAATTTTGCTGGCGATGCTGGCGGCATCTAGCTTCAATGTCGCGCTGTCCATTTGAAATTTGAGCGCCAGGTTTTGCACCAAGCTGACCAGATACAGTCCCGTCAATTTGTCTGCAATGACAGGCTCGGTCTTGCAACTTTCGATTCTTTGATTGAGTTCAAACAACAACAGCTTGGCGACAATAGGACGGGCGATTGCGTCCTCGTCAGTCAAAAAAGGTTCGACATTGATCTTGCTTTCACTCGAGACAGCAACATTCACCCGAGCGTCAAACCATTTTTCAAACGCCAAATCTGCATCAATGATTTTGCTCAGGTCACTCGAGTTTTCGGCGTCTAAAAGCAAGGGTTTGACAATTTCGTTAAACCATTCCTCGAACAATCCAGCAATCTCTTGATCTGTTGCTTGATGGGTGGCGTTGTCGTTAATCACGTCGTTAAAGTCATTCGCAGTTCGGGTGACTAAGGGTTGCAGTGCTGGAACTTGAGCAATTTCGGCATCGGTGGCATTGCCGACACCCGTATCGCTGAAATGATTGATGCTCAGCTCAAACAGTCCAGCTTTCACGGTTGGCGTGTTAAATCGGAATTTTGTGCCGTCGTTGGCGGTGCTAAAACCAATCAAGCGTTTTCCTGCGGCGACACTCGAGGCAGCCGCGATGCGTAATGTGGCAGAACGTTTGAAACTCAAACCAGTGGGTTCCATCTGCACGGCTGCGGTGACGCCAGCCGATAACGGTGCGTTTCCCATGCTCGAGATTGGCGTCAACGTGATGCTGATTGTTTCTTTGAGGGCTTCTGGAGGCACGATCAGGGTGTAAGTCACACCGTTTGACGCGGTGGCGGTCACACTTCCGCCTCGAGTTCCAATGCTGGCGCTCTTTGCGTTGCTGGCTTGGGTCACAGGTGCGCCAGTTGGCGCGGGTGGGACAACGTCGTTGCAGGCATTCAGACCAAGCAACACGCTCAAAACCAAGTAGATTTTCCAAAGTGATTTCATAGTTCCTCCTCGAGATGTTCCGAGTGTAAATTTTCAGCGTCTCAGTAGCGTCTCAGTCAGAAAATCTCGAGTCACAAACAAAAATTCTCGAAACGCAAACCATGAAAGCAACTCGAGGTTTGTGAATGGTTCAACGCAAGCCACGAGGTTTTTTCTGCCGCTCGAGGTAGTCGCTGAACGCTTCAAACGAATCGAACTCGAGTTCCTTGCCAGTTTTTAAGTCCTTGACCACCACAAGCCAGATTTGACGGTCTTTGTTGTAATGCAGCCGTAGCTCATAACTCGAGTGCAATGGGAAAATAGCTGGTGACACCCGAGGCATGTTTTGAGTATCCGCATTGGGCGTCTCAATGGCGTCTCAGCTTTAAAACCAACCCTTTGGCGCGTGTTGACGTAAGAATTCCAGGGTTTTGTTGGCTCGAGTTGTGTCGTTCAAAGTGTTTGCGGCAAGAAATTCTTGAAACACAAAACCGTGACTGATCGCAAGCTCGAGCATTTCGGTTAAGTACATTGTTGGTTCAGGCTCGAGTTTGGCGCGGAAGAACAACGCCATGCACAAGAATTCTTGCAGTTCAGATTCTCGAGCAAAAGTTTCAACCTTTCGCGCATGGTTTCGCGCTTTTTTGATGTTGCCAGTTGAAAGTTCAATTAAAGCTTTTCCCTGGGTCAAAAAAACTTTTGCCGCTTGGTTTTGCGTGTGCTCGAGCAAGTTTTCGGCTTCAAAAAGGTTTTGATTGGCACTTTGCAAATCACCCATTGCCGCATGGACTGAAACCAGGATGCTCAACGCGGACAGCAGTCGGTACGGGTCGCCCACTTTTCGCATCAATGCCACCGATTGTTGCAAGTGGGGCAAGGCTTCAGAAAGTCTTCCAGCATGAAAGTAAATCACGCCCAAACGGTTTTCAATATCACCCTCAAAGGTCAAACTGCCAAAAACCCGTCCAATCTCTTTGGCGATCCGAAGTGCATCCAGCGCGTCCGAAAAACGCCCCTGTGACAAGCGAACAAACCCAAGGTTCATTTGGCTTAGCGCCTCGACGTGGCTCGAGCCTGTCCAGTGCTCTAAACTTTGCATGATTTCAGTTTCGGCTTGTTTTAGTTTTCCAATCCACCAGTACGCCACCGCCAGATCATTCTCGAGCGTGATGGTGTAAACGCAATTTGGGTCTTGGGTTCGCATCTGCTCAAAAATGCTGGCGGCATGTTGGTACTGCCCCTGGTAAAAACGAAGTTGCGCCTCGTAGCTGGCAGTCTTCAAATTTTTTGGCTCGAGCGCGTAAATTTCTGGCAAAAGTACGTCGGCGGTGTCAAACTGTCCGCTGCGCAACATCACCTCGAGCCTGGCAAAACCGTAAGCCAGTTTTAACTTGAGGCTGAGATGATCGTGAATGTAAGAACTGGCGTTTTGAATCTGCTCGGCGGCGGCGGTCATGTCACCGTGGTAAACGGCGTTGTCGGCAAGGCTCAAAAACACTTTCAGGCGTTGTTCCGCATTGATCTCTCCCGTGTTCAGCGCCTCGAGCAACATGGCATCTGAACGATTCAGGTCTACAAAAATTTGGTAAGTACCCGCCAAGATCAGCGCCTCGAGCCGAAGAGGTTCTGAATTTGGCGCATTCAACACCGAATCAAGGGTTTCAAAACCTGCCGTGAGCAAACCGCGCTCGAATTGGTCTTCGGCGGCGCTCAACTCGAGTTTCCAGGCTTTTCTCAGTTGCCCGGCTTTGCGCCAGTGTTCCGCCACGACCAGGCTCTCAACCTGACCACTGATCGCTTGGGCGAGGCTGGCATGAAGAAATTCGCGTTTTGCACTTGGGATTTGCTGGTACAGGATTTGTCTGAACAGATCGTGACAAAAACGGTTGGCAATCACAAAACCGTGCTGTTCGGCTTCCTCGAGCGCGTCGAGGGTTGCCATCGGCGAGAGTTCGCTCAGGCTTGCCAGCAATTTGGTTTCAAAACTGCTGCCAATCACGCTCGCCATGCTGAGCAAGCGTTGGGTGTTTTCGCCTAACCGCGCAAACCTTCGCGCAATCAATTGCGTGACCCGAGGCGGCACTTCGAGTTCGGAATAATCGTTGGTGATCTCATCGAGCGCGGTGTACCAATCGCCGTCTCGCACCTCGAGAACACCATTTTCGAACAAGGATTTGAGCATCTCGAGCGCAAAAAAAACATTGCCATTTGAGCGGGTTGCCAGCCATCTCGAGAAGCGTTCGGGACCCTCAGGAATGCCGATCAAGTCCGCCAGCAAATCGCGCATGGCGTTTGCACCCAATGCCTTCAAATGCAGCGTCTCGAGTTTTCCGCTCGAGCTTAAACCATTCAGGGTTTGGGCTAAAATTGCGCCTTGTTCGTGAACCCGGTAAGCGCCGTAGATTTTACTTTTGCCGCGATGCACCAAAAACGCCAGCAACTCGAGGCTGGAACTGTCCGCCCATTGCAAATCATCAAACACCAGTACCTTGGCATCTGCCTCGAGCAGTCGTGTCAGCGCCTCGAGCAACCTTGACTTGGCGCTGCTGGGGTCGGCGAGACTTGGCACTGATTCGGGCATGATTTCAGGAATTAAACGCGCCAAGTCCTCCGTGTACGCGCCCAAACTTGGCAGGCTGGGCAATTGCGAGCGCACAAATTCGATCACGGGTTGGTACGGCACACTTTCCAAACCCTCCGTGCAACGCAACCAAATCGCGTTTGGCGCTGCTTCCTCGAGCAACCTTGTTTTGCCCGCGCCTGGTTCGGCGGCAATCAAGACCAGCTTGGCGTTTGAAGCCTCAATCTGCTCGAGTTCATGTTTTCGACCTGCCAGACGCGGTGGGCGCAAGACCTGGATCGGCGTGCCAGAAGCCAAAGGACGCCCAACACTGCTCAAAGTTAGGGGTTTGGCATCACGAATGGTTTGCACGATTTTGAGCGTTGCCTCGAGCGGCTCGAGTTGCAGCTCGGTTTTGAGCCGTGTTTTAAAACCTTCAAAGACGCGAATGGCTTCTTCCAGATTGCCAGCCAGATACGCCGCCTCGAGATAGGCATGAAGCACGTCTTCTGCCAGACCATCCTGCTCGAGTACCGTCAGTAGCACCCGTGCGGCGGCGTTAGGCTCGGTTTCTTGCAATTCTCGCGCCCGCTTGAGAGCCGCATCCGTCCACGCCCGAAAGAATGCCTCGCGTTCATTGCCGCACCAGGCTTCAAACTCTGGCGCTCTGACATGAAATCCCCTCAGAAGAGGTTTTTGATGCAATGCCAGCGCTTCGTGGTGATCGCCGCGTCCGATTGCTTCCCGAAAAGCTTTGACATCGTTCGGAATCACAAACCGTAAACGCGTGGTCTGCACCTCGAGATTGTTGACCCAATCCAATTGTTTGGTTCGGTTCAGCAAAACCCGCAAATGATGCCGCGCCGCAGACTCGTTCAAGTCTGGGGCAAACATGACAACCAGACGTTCACGTTCGACCCAGTCGCCCTGCACCGCCAAAAACAACGCCAACGCGGCGGGTTTGGTCGGCGCAATCTCGAGGCGCACGCCGTCCAATTCGTACCTGGGAGTGTCAAACAAACGCAACATCGTCTAGTTATTATGCGGCATTTTACCCCAGGGCTTGTCAGCGCACCGACTTTGTGAAGTATGATTTCAAAACCGCGCAACTAACTGAAAAGACAAAACAAAGATACTCAGGGGGCATTATGAAAAAAATCCTCAACAATCCGAACAACTTCGTCAATGAAATGCTCGAGGGGTTGTACAAGGCGCATCCTGAAGTCAGCAGTGTCGGGTCTGACCTGCGCTGTCTGGTGCGCAGCGACGCGCCCGTCATGGACAAGGTCGCCATTGCCACGGGGGGCGGCTCGGGTCACTTGCCGGTCTTTTTGGGTTACGTCGGGCAGGGAATGCTCAGCGGTTGCGCGATAGGTGATGTTTTTCAGTCACCCAGCAGCGACCAGATGCTCGAGGTGACAAAACGCATTCACGGCGGCAAGGGCGTTTTATATGTTTACGGCAATTACGGCGGCGATGTCATGAATTTTGACATGGCGACTGAAATGGCAAGCATGGAAGACATTGAAGTTCGCACGGTGCTGGTCAAAGAAGATGTCGCCAGCGCCACCAAAGACCGTAGCGATACCCGTCGCGGTGTGGCGGGCATGGTTTTTGCCTTCAAAATCTCGGGTGCGAAAGCCGATCTGGGCGGCTCGCTCGAGGAAGTCGAAGCCTCAACGATTAAAGCGCTTGCCAACATGCGCACGATGGGCGTGGCACTCAGCCCGTGCATTTTACCCGCCGTGGGCAGACCAACCTTTAGCATTCCCGACGGCGAGATGGAACTCGGCATGGGGCTTCACGGCGAACCTGGCGTGCGGCGCGGCAAGCTCGAGACTGCCGATCAGATTGCGGATACCATCTTTGAGACAATCACTGCCGACATGCCATTGGTGTCTGGCGATAAGGTGGCGGTCATGGTCAACGGACTTGGCGCAACACCACCCGAAGAATTGTATATTCTCTACCGCCGCGTTCACAATAACCTTGGGCAACTTGGCGTCAATGTCCACAAGGCTTTCGTTGGCGAGTACGCCACCAGCCTCGAGATGGCAGGCGCGAGCATCACGATCTTAAAACTCGATGCCGAATTGCAAACGCTGCTTGACCATCCCGCCCACACGCCCATGTTCAGGGTTTAACCATGACCGGAACTGACTTTCAGGCAGGCATCGAACGAGCAGCCAAAAAATTACTCGAGATTACCGATTTGCTCAACACCCTTGACGCGGCAATGGGTGACGGCGATACCGGTGTCAGCGTTTCCAAGGGCGCTCAAGGGGTGCTTGAGCTTATGGCAGCCAACCCACCCAGCGATGACCTTGGCAAGTGGCTGGCGGGCGTCGGTATGGTGTACAACCGCGTTGCCCCCAGCACCATGGGCGCTCTGGTCGCCACCGCTTTAATGCGGGCGGGCAAAGAAATTCTGGGCAACTCGAGCGTGGACGAGGCAAGTCTGGCAAAAATGTTGATGGCAGCCAGTGTCGGCGTGCAAGAGCGCGGCAAAGCCAAACTGGGCGACAAAACGCTGGTGGATGCCTTGCATCCCGCCGCCGAAGCCTTCAGCAATGCAATTAATTCAGGCTTTGGCTTGGAAGCTGCGGGTCAAGCGATGCTCGAGGCGGCACGGGCTGGGCGTGACGATGCCACGCCCCTCAAAAGCATGATCGGACGGGCAAACTGGGTGGGCGGCACGGAAGGCAAAGTTGACCCTGGAACGGTTTTGGTCGTGACCGTGCTCGAGGCGTTGATGCAAGTCTAGGGTCGCGTTTGATCGTAGTGTGCAACCCCGCAAGCAAACCTAAAAAAGTTTATAACCAGTTTATGACCACTCGAGCTGCGCAGGTACTGTTGGGATTTGGTCTTGGCTTGGTTGCCATATTTTCGGCAGCAATGTCTCATTCTGGTTCTGCCCTGCCAGATTCACGAATTGCGCCTCCCTCGAGACAGTTTTCCTTGCCATTTGCTGGAATGCCAGGGGTCAATTCGTGGTTGCTGGGGCAGTTGTACGGCAACACCACGGGTGCTTACCGCCGCCGCAACAGCGATTACCGTGCTGGGCAAGGAATTCATTTCGGTATGGATTTCAGTGCGCCGTGCGGTACACCCGTGCTTGCCATCGGTGACGGTGTGGTGTCCGATATTGATGGTTCGCACGGCAGTCCACCGCACAACCTGGTGATCGATCATGCCGGCAACATCTCGAGTTTGTACGGACATCTGTTGCGCCGCTCGAGCCTGAAAATTGGGCAACACGTCAAACGTGGTCAACAAATTGGTTTGTCCGGCGATTCGCAATTCACCTGCATCAGCGCCCCGCATTTGCACCTCAAGATTCGAGATCAAAGCCATCAACGGTTTTTCAATCCGGTCGGGTTTATTGCCGCCGATTGGAACACGCTCGCCCTGGTTGGCAGTTTTGGGCGCGGTTATCAACGGGACTTAAGTCAACCCCGCAAGTGGCAGTCGCTCGAGGATCAACCTTCGGCGCGGCGCGGCGGGGCGTTACTGAACAATTACAAGTTGCCATTTCCTGCCGTGCCAAATGACCGCTCAATAAGTTATCCCAGCCGAATTTACCGCGCCGCGCCAAGCCCAACCAGCGAAACCGACGCGTCCGAAGGCATCCCCCGCTCCATCTCGAGCGTCGGATGTTGCGTCGCTCCGTTCTGGAGTGCCGATTCGAGCCGTGTGATGTACCTGGACAAACCAAGCGCAGCATCTGCCGCCGCGCTTTATAGCATTGATGCCAACAATCCAAGCGTTGCTCGCCGTGAATTCTCGAGCGTGGTTCGGCTTTCAGTTTCGGAAAAATTTGCAATTCTAAACGGCTCAACCACTCGTGTCGAACGACTATCAACGGGTGAACGTGTCAGTGTTGCCGCGAGTTCAGTCTTGTTCTCGCCAAGCGAACAACAAATTGCCTGGACGGTTTCGAGCGATGGTGGACGGTTTGACACGCAACGAACCACGGTTTTTGTGGCAAATCTGAAGGTTTCACCACGCTTGGTTCTGACCCAAACTCGAGCGGTGGCGGTCTTGTACGGCGGTGGTTTGAGTGGTTGGCTCAACGATCAAACACTGGTCGTGAACGGCAAACGCAAAGCTGGCACTCGAGACCGTGCTTTAATGACGCTTGACCTGAAGTTCAAAAACCTCAAAACCTTCTCGAGCGCCCTGAATTTCCGTGGAATCAGCATCAGTCCTAAGGGGCGTTTTGTCGCGTATTACGTGGCGTTTGACAGTAAAGCCAGAAATGGTTTGTTCGTGCTTGACACCAATTCTGGAACAACCCGCCGCCTGCCGTGGTTTGGATCGTACCGTTTCAGGGATGCAAACCGGTTCGTGCTCATTCCGATGCAAAACGCCAAAACGCATTCCTTACTCGAGTGGGATTTGCGCACCAACACGCAGCGGACGTTGGTGAATCTGGCGGCTCAAGTTGCCGTGGACGATTGGCAGGTTGCCCCCAACGGCTCGAGTTTGGTCTTTGTCAACGCCTCAAATCGGGCAATGTATGTGGTGGATTTGCCAAAATAAGCTCGAGTCTCGGGTTTTACAATCCCTGTTCAGCGTCAAAGTTCACGCGGGTCACGCCTGGAATTCTCGAGTAAATGCCCTTCTCGCGGGTCATGAGTCCAGCCCCGACAAGTTCTCGGCGCAGGGTAAAAAAATCTTCATGAAATTCGGACAAGATCAAATTGACCTCGCGCTCTGGGTAAGCGTGGTCAAACTCGAAACTTTCCAGAATTTTCTCGAGGATGATGTCACGTTTTTTGCGTTGGGCTGGAATTGCACGCAATCTTCCATGTTTGATAAACGTGCTCAAAACTTTTAACCTAAAACCGTCGGTCTCGGAATTCGCCTCGAGTTGCGTGTCATGCAAACTGACCAGTGCCGCCAGCGTTTGCTCGAGCACAGCCTTTTTGACGCTGTAATTTTGGTAATACCCGTCTTTTACACTTTCCAGAATGCCTGCCGCCTCGAGTTGCTTGAGGTGATGGCTGACCGTGGCTGGCGTGATGCTTAAAATGCTGGCGAGTTCTTCGGTGTGACGCGATTTTAGCTTGCAGAGGTTGACGATCAGCACGCGGCTTGGATGTCCGAGCGCCTTAAAAAAATCTGCCCGTTGCTCGAGCGACACGCTGTTGTTGGGTGTTGGTTTGTGGCTGCTCATGTCTCAGACCAGTTGCCTTGGGGCTTGGCACTGGTCACGTTTTTGTACGTTCCGGCAAACAAGCCCCTGGCGGCGATCATGATGCCGAGTTTGATCTCGTTTTGCACGATGGCTTCGTGGTTATTCTCGGCTCTGGCAAGCTCGAGTTGATTCTTGAAGCTTTGGGCAACCTGTCTGGTGACGGCATCAAATTTCTGGGCAAGCAAGATTGTTTCTGGTGTTTCGGTCATTCCAATCTCCTTTTTAATTCGTTCATTCTCGAATCAAATTTTCGATTCTGATTTGAGAAATGTCAAATCGAAATCTCGAGCTTCAACATAAAATGGGACGACTTTATGCCATCCCAAACAATATAAACTTAAATTTTAGAACAAATGGCTTACTTGATCGCCGTTAAATACGGTTGGACATAGGTTTTCAAGTAACTGTCAATGCCAACCGACTTGGTAAAAGCATCCTTTGCCGCCGCTAAATACGTGTTACGTGTACCAGCCACGGCTTCTTCCTGCGCCAGACCAAAATTCATGACACCCGAAAAATACCAACCCAAGGAATACTTGGGGTCACTTTTGGTCGCCTGACCCAACAGCTCGAGCGTTCTGTCAAAACGACCCTGATCGGCGTACGCCACCGCCAAGGCGGTCATGACGGCAACATTGGTGTCCAAAGCGGTCAAGACCTCGTTTAATAAGTCAATGGCATCATCGGTGTTGCCCGACTTGTACATGGCTTGCGCCACAAAAAACTTGAGCTGCGCGTTGTCAGGATTTGCTGCCAGCGCCTTTGAAAATGCGGTTTGCGCCTCGAGCGCGTCCAAGCTGTTGCCCAAATCCAGCAGCGCCACTCCGAGCTGATACGACTTTAAAGCCTCGCCCGTCAGTTTCAGTACCCCAATTTTGCGACGTTCTGGCATAAAAAACGCCAAGGCTTGCCGCGCCGTCTCGAGTTCGGTTTGTTGCTTCAAGCTGCCTTCAAAGGCTTTTTGCGCTTCGTCAAATTGACCAGACCACATC
>JAYTKL010000195.1:0-2055 GCA_043730305.1 Deinococcales bacterium
AAACTGGCAAGTTTGTCTTGGGTGGCTGCCAGGGTGCTTGCGGTGTTCAGGTATTGAAACGTCATGAACAGCGCGTACAAGCCGAGCAATCCTGCCAAGTACCAACCTGGTTTGATGCGTCCCCAAGAAATTTTAGCCAACCATTCTGGAATCAGCAGCAAGCCCCGAATCAGGCTCGAGCCGAGGTTGGCGGCGACGCTGGCGCTTTTCAGGGCGGCAGGATGAAGAGGTTTGGGCGTTTGCACCGAACCGTGAATCGTGTTTTCACGTGGCTGGGTCGTGTCCTCTCGGGTTTCGTCTTGCATGGGGCATTCTAGTACAGGTTTGAGGAGAATCGTTAGTTTTGACGCGGTTAAGGCGACTCAAGTTTGAGAAATTTATTTCAAAACCGAAAGATACGCTCGCCAAGGTCCGACGGCGTCTCGGTAATTTTTTGCCATCACCCTCGAGATTTGCACGATGTGATCCAGGTCGTGGGCAACCCAGGTGGCGAGCAGTTGCGCCAGGCTGATGCCGCCAAATTCTGGATGCTTGCCTTGTCTCTCGAGGTCTTGGGCGCTGAGTTGAAGTTCTTTTAAAGTCGCAATGTTTTGCTGGCGCAGAATCTCAAATTCCTCGAGCAACGCTTCTATACTTTTACCTTTGCTGGCTTCAAATTGCGCAAATCGGTCAAATGGCGTGAAGGCTTTTTGCATTCCAAACTCGAGGATGGTTTTGGCGCGGGGAATCCAATTGACTTGCTCACCGGCAATCAGGTGTCCAACGACATCAAATGGACTCCAGGTGTTTTCGCCCTCGTTGTTTTCAAGAAATTCTGAAGGCAATCCGTGAAGCATCGCTTTTAAAACCGTTGGCGTGCGGTTCAGAATGTTGATCGCGTGTTCAAGCTCAAATTCCATGATTGCCTCCTGTTAACCCGTAATCAGTGTTGAGGTGGCGTCTGCAATCGCCCATTCTTCGTTGGTGGGAATCACCAAGGCTCTGGCGCGGGAGCTGCTACTCGAGATGATGGTGGCGTTTTGAGCGTTGGCGTTTTGGTCTAACTCGAGTCCCAGAAACGACATGTTGCTTAAAATTCTGGCTCGCATTTTAAAGTCATTTTCGCCAACCCCTGCCGTGAAAATGACGGCGTCCAGTCCGTTCATGGCGGCGGCGTAAGCGCCAATGGTTTTTTGCACGCGGTAAGCAAAAACCGCCAGGGCATGTTCTGCCCAGGTGTCGCCAGCTTCGGCTTTGGCGTGAACATCACGCAGGTCGCTTGCGCCCGAAAGTCCCTGCATTCCAGATTGTTTGTTGAGCATCTCGAGGGTTGCCTCGACGCCATTTCGTTTTGCCAACTCGAGCACCACGCCCGCGTCAAGGTCGCCACTGCGCGTGCCCATAACCAGCCCCTCGAGCGGTGTGAAACCCATGCTGGTGTCTACGCTTTGACCGTGCAGGATCGCGCAGGCGCTCGCGCCATTGCCAAGGTGACAGGACACCAGTTTTAAACTTTCAAGCGACTTCTCGAGGATTGTGGCGGCTTTGGATGCCACATATTCATGGCTTGTGCCATGAAAACCGTAACGCCGAATTTTGTCTTGCTCAAAAAAGGCTTTGGGAATGGCGTACAAAAAGGCTTTGGCGGGCAGTGTGGCATGAAAACCCGTGTCAAACACTGCCACGTTGGGCAAGCCAGGTAACGCGAGTTGTGCCGCCCGAATGCCAGCAATGTTGGGCGGGTTGTGCAACGGTGCAAGGTGCGCATTTGCCTCGAGCGCCCTCATGACCGTGTCCGTAATCAAAATAGGCTTGGTGAACACTTCGCCACCATGCACCACGCGGTGTCCCACGGCTTGAACCTGACCCAAATCCTCGAGTGCCGCCACCGCCGCAATTGCTGCCGTGTGGTTGGGCGCTTCAATGCTGACAGGCTCGAGTTGAGCGCGTTTCAACGTCGCCTCGTTCGAGCCAATCCGTTCGACCAGACCTTTGGTCAGCACCTTCTCGGATTCCATCTCGAAGATCGCGTATTTTAAACTCGAGCTGCCACAATTTAAGACCAAAACTTGCATG
>JAYTKL010000196.1:0-26663 GCA_043730305.1 Deinococcales bacterium
GTCTTGGGAATCTCGAAAGTTGACTTAAAGTTTCGAGTTTCTTGCCCAATTGTGATTCTCGAGCTTTGAGATTTGTGTGTTGCGAAAAATCTGCGCCGAACTTTAACCGAATACGGTATGCTTCCTGACAGCATGACTTCAACTCCTGCCAGTGCTCCGCCCTCAACCGCCATCGTTCCTGCGGTCAGCGCCATCAATCTGGGTAAAAAATATGGGAAAATCCCGGTGCTCGAGGGCGTGAATTTCAACGTCTTGCCTGGGCAAGTTTACGCGCTTGCCGGTCCGAACGGCGCGGGCAAAACCACGCTGATTCGGCTGATTACGGGCTTGTCATTCCCGACCAGTGGCAAGGTCTTACTGAACGGCGAGGACGTTCATACTGGTGGACCTCGGGTGCGGCGTTTCATGGGTGCGGTGGTCGAAGCGCCAGCCGCCTTTTACCCGCATTTGACGGGACGCGAGAACCTCGAGGCTCATGCGCGACTGGCGGGTGGCGTTGGAATCGGCAACGACGGTGTGCTGTTCAAACTCGATGGTGCTCGAGTGCGTGAGGTTTTAACCCTGACCGAACTCTTGCGAATGCAAGACCGTAAAGTTGGCGAGTACAGCCTCGGGCAGCGTCAACGCCTCGGTTTGGCTGGCGCGATTCTGGCAAACCCAAAAGTCTTGATTCTCGACGAACCCACCAGTGGACTCGACCCGCTCGGCATTGGTCTGATTCACCGTATTCTCTCGAGCATGGCGTCCAGCGGCACGGCGACCATCCTCAGCACACATCACTTGCGCGAGGTCTCGAGTTATGCGCACAAGGTCTGCATCCTGGGCGGTGGCAGGTTGCTCGAGGAAGTCGATCTCAGCACCCGTCAAAGCGCCTACCGTTTCCGGGTGGACGACCCCGCCAAAGCCGCAGCCGCCCTCAGCACGCAACCGTTTGTCACCAGGGCTTACGCCCGTCCGCCGTACACCATCGCGCATCTGGAGGGTGAAATGCACGCCCCAGCCGCGATTCGGGTCTTGGCGCTCGAGGGCGTGCGAATCTTTGAAGCCGCGCCGGATTTGTTTGATTTGTACGAATACTACCGTGAACGCGTGGAGAGATCATGACACAAACAAACATCAAACTTCCTGGTTCTGGCTACGGGTTGTTGCAACTCGAGTTTCGCAAATTGATCGGTTTTCGCAGTGTGCGGCTTGGTCTGATCGTGGCGTTTTTTATTCCCATCTTGCTGATCTTTGCGCCCGACGATGGTTTGTCGCAGGTGGTTGGCTCAAATTTAATTCTGGTGTCAGGTTGGCAAGTTCCTGGCTTGACCCTGTTTATCGTCATGCCGTTTTTGCTGCCCTTGCTGGTCGCCGTGACCTGTGCCGAAATTGTTGGTGGCGAGGTCGCCTGGGGGACCCTCGCGCCCCTGCTGCTCCGACCCGTCTCGAGAACCCGCATTGCCTTGTCTAAACTGTTTGTTGCCGTACTCTACCCGCTCATGCTGCTGCTGGTGACGCTTTTGAGCAGCCTGTTGATTGGCGGGCTTCGCTTTGGCTTTGGCAGTTTTTTTGGTGGCAC
This sequence comes from Deinococcales bacterium, assembly GCA_043730305.1. Classification (GTDB taxonomy): domain Bacteria; phylum Deinococcota; class Deinococci; order Deinococcales; family JAAFIG01; genus JANXTZ01. Next base: position 1,562 of record JAYTKL010000196.1, read on the forward strand.
AGGACTTGCCGAGGGCGGTTTTAACGGCATTGGCAACCTCGAGCCTGTCACGGCACTGTTTGAGCTGACTCGAGCCTATTTGATTGCGGGTTTGGTGCTCGCGCCGATAGCGGGCTTGGGGATTGTCTTCGGCATTTTGTACATGAACACCGCCGCCGCCGCGCTCGCCAGTGTTGCCAGCATTATCTTGATGCGCCTTTTGGCGGTGTTTACCTGGCTCAAACCGCTTCTCTTGACCGAGCATTTGGATGCCTACTCGCCGATTCGTGCCAGTTCGTTCAAAATCGAACAATCACTGATTTTGCTGCTTCTGTACACCATCGCTTGCGCCGTGGCTGCCGTGGCACTTTTTGAACGCAAAGACTTATAACCCACCCGTCACCCGTCCAGTCTCGAGAACATCAACCAACACAACTCCAAGCTCGAGTACCATCATGTGTGCAACTGATGGAACGGTTCGCACCGATTGGGGTTTCTGGACGATGCGACGGCAGAGCTGTGCTGAGGGCTTGGACTGAAATGTGCATTGGCATTCTCGAGCAACCTTTGCGTGATGTCTACCGTGCAACCATGAAACGAACCGTGGGCGATTTGCTCGCGCCCGAAGTTGGCGGGTTTTTGCTGCACCGCTTTTCGCACATTCCAGTCAAGGGTCTGCGCGGTTTGGCTCGAGCGCACGGTTGGCAAATGGCGTACTCTTTTGGATGGGGCGGGATTCACCCGAGCAATCATTCAAATGCTAGAAGATCAGGTGATGATCGGTGGATAAGATTCGGATTGCAACCAGGGGCAGCGCGTTGGCGTTGTGGCAAGCCAATTGGGTTCGGGTGCAACTCGAATCGTATCAGGTTGAGGTCGAGCTGAAGATCATTGAAACCCAGGGCGACCGTGAATCTGGATCGTTTCGCAACATGCTCGGGCAGGGTTTTTTCACCAAAGCGGTGCAAGTGGCGGTGCTCGAGGGAAACGCGGATATTGCGGTGCATTCCTTAAAAGATTTACCCAGTGCCGTTACGCCAGGATTGACCATTGCCGCCATTCCGGCGCGTGAAGATGCTCGAGAAGTTTTACTGGTTTTACCCAAAGCCTTTGACTCGGGCGCTCCAAACCTGCCCGTGCGTTTTGGTGCGGCGGTTGGCACGAGTGCCGTGCGTCGCCAAGCCCAATTAAACACCTTGCGTTCCGACCTCGAGTTGCGCGAATTGCGCGGCAACGTGCCAACTCGGGTTGATAAATTGCGCCGTGGCGATTATGACGCGGTCGTGCTGGCGGCGGCGGGTTTGAAACGCCTGAGTTTGGATTTAAACGATTTGCAAGTCATCACGCTCGAGCCAGAGGTGTTTGTTCCCGCACCAGGGCAGGGCGCACTGGCGCTCGAGTGCCGCAGTGATGATCTGCAAACACTTTCTTTGCTGACAGACTTGGACAATCTTGAGGCTCGAGAAACCGTGCAAACCGAACGTGGTTTGATGGCGCGACTCGATGGGGGTTGTCAGTTGGCGCTTGGTGCGAGCGCTTTAAAACTCAAAACTGGCGTGGAGCTGCTGGCGTGGTACGGTGGGCGTTTTTACAAAGCGCACGGCTCGAGCGAAGATGTGATTGCGCAGATTCATGCCGAGATTGTCCAAGACCAAACGATGGTGGCAACATGAACGTGGTCTTGACCCATTCCAACAACCGATTTGAAACGTTGCAAACCCTTCTCGAGCAGCGCGGTTTTTCGGTGGTGCATCACCCACTGATTCGGATTCAAGCCATAGAAAACGTCAACCTCGAGCCGATTTTGGACTGCGAATGGTGGTTGTTCACCAGCGTCGCGGCGGTGGAAATTTTACGGGCTTCTGGCGTGTTGATCGGGCGTAAAATCGCGGCGGTGGGGGTCGCCACGGCGCAGGCATTGCGTCAAGCGGGTGCGAACGTTGCGTTTATGGCAATTGCTGGCAACAGTGATGGTTTCGCCAAAGAATTCCTCGAGTACAAACCCACGTCACCAATTGCCGTCATTGGCGGCGATCATTCACTCATGACCTTGCCAAATGCTTTACGCGCCGCACATCTCGAGGTTCGGTTTCTCGAGGTGTATCGTACCTTCTCAAATTCTTGGGATGATTTTCTGGGTTGTGACCAACACCACGCCATTGTCTTGATGAGTCCAAGTGCGGTCAGCGTGATCCCAGAAAGCGTGGCGCAAGCCGCCGATTTGGTGGCGTTGGGTCAAACCACGGCTGCCAGCATTCTGGCTCGAGGTTGGACTTGTGTGGTCGCGCAAAAACCCGAGATGGTGGCAGTGATCGAAGTGTTGGAAGCCTTAAAAGACAGGAGAGACCATGCACGATTTAACTGAACGACCAACCATTTTGCTCGAATCCGCGCTCGAGCTTCCAAGCCGTCCAAGACGCTTGCGCTCGAGTCTGGCATTGCGCGATTCTCTGGCTGAAATGGTCTTGCGTCCCGAAGATTTTATTGCACCGTTTTTTGTTGTTCCAGGTCACAAAACAGTTCAAGCCATTCAAGCGCTGCCAGGAATCTCGAGGTTTAGCGTTGACGAATTCTTGATTCAACTCGAGCGAGCGGTAAAACTGGGCGTGCGGTCTTTTGTGATTTTTGGCGTTCTGCCGCAAGACCAAAAAGACGCGAACGCCTCGAGCGCCAGCGACCCAAGTTCAGTGATTCCCAGCGCCATTCGAGCGGCTCGGGCGGCGTTCGGCAACGACATTGTGCTTTATTCCGATGTCTGTCTTTGCACCCACACCGACCACGGACATTGCGGGTTGCTGCGTGAAACCCCGCGTGGTGTTGTAATTGACAATGACTCGAGTTTGGCGCGGCTGGCAGACATGGCGCTGACCCACGCCGAGGCTGGCGTGGATTTTGTTGCGCCATCCGACATGATGGACGGACGCATTGGGTATATTCGCAAAGTCTTGGACGCGAGCGGCTTGACCGACATTGGAATTCTGTCTTATGCCGTGAAATACGCCAGCGCTTTTTACGGTCCGTTCCGCGAGGCGGCAGGCAGTGCGCCCAGTTTTGGCGACCGCAGCAGCTATCAAATGGATTACCGCAATGTCTCCGATGCGCTGCGCGAAGCCAGCCTCGACGAATCGGAGGGCGCAGACATGCTGATGGTCAAACCCGCGCTGCCGTACTTGGACGTGATCGCCAAAGTCAAAGCCCAGACCAATTTGCCTGTGGTGGCGTACAACGTTTCAGGCGAGTACGCAATGCTGAAAGCCGCCGCCAGCGTGGGCGCACTCGACGAAGCCAAATCGGTGCGCGAGGCGCTGACCAGCATCAAACGTGCTGGCTCGAGGTTGATCATTTCCTACCATGCGCTCGAGGGGCTGGAAAAGGGTTGGCTCTGATGCCAAATCGCTGTTTTGGCAAGTCATAAGTTCATGACCCGACAACGAGCCAGGAATTGGTTGGGTGAGGCTGCTAACCGATCAGTGATTCTCAAGTGAATCCGAAAGCAACGTGTGGAAGAGAATATGATAAGGCATGACCAGACCACTTTATATTTACGTTGATGTTGACGAAACCCTTATCAGAAACTACGGTACAAAACGCATTCCAATTCCAAATGTGATTGAACATGTCAAAAAACTTCATTCGCAAGGAGCAGTCTTGTACTGCTGGAGTTCTGGTGGTGCAGATTACGCTCGAGAATCTGCCAGAGAAGTGAATCTCGAGCATTGTTTTGAAGGTTTTTTACCCAAACCTCAAGTGCTGCTTGACGATTCAAAATTGGCTAATTGGCGCGTTTTGAAAGAAGTTCATCCAAATTCTTGTGGTGATTTTTCGGTTGAAGATTACCGAAAGTTGTTGTTCGGTATTGTTTAAATTGGCATTAAAAATTCTTCACGCAACAATCCAAACAAATGCACATCACCCCGCACACCACGGTAGGTTTCATGTTGACGTAAAACCCCCTCGAGCTTAAAACCCAGTTTCTCGAGCACCCGAAGACTGCGCGTGTTTGCGGCGTTCACCTCAGCCGTCACACGCTCGAGTTTTAAGTTTTCAAATGCAAGCTCGAGCATCAATCTTGCGCCGACAAAACCAAAACCCTGCCCCCACAAACTCGAGTTGCCAATGGCGTACCCAAGACTCGCCCGAGCCTCTAAAGGGTTGATCTGGGCAAGGTCGGCGTAACCAATCAACTCACCGTTCAACGTGATGCCTTTGCGAATCAGATTGTCGCTGGCTTCGCTGATAATCACAGTCCAATGCGTTTTCAAACGCTCTTCTGGAATCTCGAGCGACCAGTCATTTGCCAAACAAAATTCTGTATCTTTCGCCCACATCATGACGGTTTTCAAATCCTCGGGTTGCAACGGGCGAAGTTTAACGGGGTGCAGCATCAACGGATACTATACTGTACGCGTCTCGAGCCAATTCAAAACCCAGATCAGGTGGTTTGGTGTCACAACTTGTTTGATAAGGGGAATTTTCAATGCTCCACTTGCGCACACTCGCCCTGACCTTGCTTGCCATGATTGCCTTCGCTGGCAATTCCCTGCTCTGCCGAATTGCCCTGAAACACACCAGCATTGATGCCGCCAGCTTCACCACCATTCGCTTGACCGCCGGCGCAATCATGCTCTGGTTGATCGTGCAACTTCGTCACAGGGCACCCGCCAGCAAAGGCAATTGGCTTTCGGCATTGGCGTTGTTTGTGTACGCTGCAGGATTCTCTTTTGCCTATCTCAGCCTGCCCGCCTCAACGGGGGCGCTGCTGCTCTTCGGGGCAGTCCAGGCAACCATGATTGGTCACGGCATTTGGCAAGGCGAGCGCCTGCAAAGACCACAACTTTTTGGTCTGCTGCTGGCATTCGCAGGACTGGTTGGACTGCTGCTGCCGGGTCTGACCGCCCCGCCACTGTTCGGTTCTGTCTTGATGTTGGTCGCTGGGATTGCCTGGGGCATTTATTCTTTGCGCGGCAAAGGCGTGGGTGATCCGATTGAAGTGACCGCCGGAAATTTCTTGCGAACCCTTCCGATTGCGGCGGTCTTGATCGTCATTTTCTGGAACAAGATTTCTGTAAACAACCCTGGGTTTTGGTATGCCGCCTTGTCGGGCGCACTGACTTCAGGCATCGGCTATGCCATTTGGTACACCGCGCTGCCAGCCTTAAAAGCCACCACTGCCGCCACAGTCCAACTCAGTGTTCCCGTCATCGCCGCGTTGGGCGGGATCGTTTTTCTTGGCGAATCGCTGACTTGGCGCTTGATCTTGGCTTCGCTGGCGATTCTTGGCGGGGTGGTGTTGGTCATCCTCGAAAAACAACAAGCTCAAGGTGTCTGACACAGTGTTTCGTTATTGATGTTGCTCGAGACTTGAATTCAAAGCGTGTTAATGTGTTGCTCCAAAACTTTCCCGCCTTACATCGTGTTTCCAAAACCAATCCCTCGAGAACTTCGCAGCAGCAATTCTGGCAAATGGGATGACATTGCGGACGTGTACGCAGAGTTTGGGATTTTTGATGATTGATACCACTCGAGCTTTGAGCATCAATCTTACGATTTGGGTTTTGATCGCAAAAACAGCAAACCATGCAAAAATCTGGTCAGAATAGTCAGAATCTCGAGGTGGGCATGATGCGAATTCAAGTTCAAGAAGCCAAAGCCAAACTCTCCGAACTGCTCGAGCGTGCCAATCTTGGAGAAAAAATCATCATCACCAAACACGGCAAAGACACTGCCGTGATCCTCAGCATGGCAGCTTACCAACGCCTGGAAGCTCAACCAAACATCAGCACATGGCAAGCCTTACGAGACGACGAAAACCTGCTGGACAACCAAGAAGCACGCACTCTTCGCTCGAGATAAAGAATCACCCACGCAATGACTCAGCAAAATCCTCGGCTGAAACACCAGCTTGGCGCAAAATGCCACCAACTGTCCCGATCTTGACTTCCTTATGATTTGGTACAACACAACCCGAAATGCCGCGCCGCATGATGATATGACTGCCCGATTGTCGTATCAATTCAAAACCAAGGCGTTCCAAAGCACGAACAATATCTTGTCCCGACAAACCAGGGAATTTAGGCATGAGTGACGTCGAACGTTGTCACAAGTGGATGTGCTGTAATCGTCATGGGAAATTCCTCGAGATAAAGCGTTGTGGCTTCTTTAAGGTTTTCAACGGCTTCTTGTACAGTTTCGCCTTGTGTGGTCGTGCCTGTTTCTGGGTTGAAAGCGACAAAACCGCCTTCTTCTGCGGGTGTTAACACTGCGGTCAGTAACATAAAGTCCTCCTGCTATCGTTATTCCATAAAAATTCTTCGTGTTGGTCTATCCAAAAAGAATCTTCGCTTGCCACGCTTCCAACAAAACTGGGAATGACAAACCCTTTGCTGTTGCGGCGCGGTGCTTGTTGCGGATGTTGCGCTAAGAATTCCTCGAGCGCTTGAGTGACAAGGGTATCAACTGGCACATGCCGTTCTGTGGCGATTGCCTCGAGTCTTTTTTCAAGGTGTTTGGGGAGAACGAGGGTCATGGGTTTAGTGTAGCGTAAATTCTGGGATTCTCGAGCTTTGGGATTTCTGCATGAGTTTGGGTGCGTCATGAAGGGAATCTCGAGAGATACAATTTTTTGGTGCTTTGCAGTACCATGACACGTATGGCTTCTGGTAACAATTCACAGTTTGGAGACGCTGAACTCGAGGTTTCATATGCCGAGTTTGGCAACGAAGACTGGGAGCTTGCCGAATCTGGTTTAGGCGATCATGCGAATCTCGAGCGTGAAAATGTGGTAACAACCCGTGCCTAAAGCACTTAAGAAAGATTTTGATGGATCATTTTGAGAGCATCATTGCTACATTGCTGGAGGCTGAGGGTTATTGGGTGCGTAGGTCTTTTAAGGTCAATGTAACAATTGAAGAAAAACGGGAAATTGGGAAACACACAATTCCACGCCCAGAGGTTGATTTGCTTGCATTTTGTTTCTCGAGGAATGAAGTGCTTGCCTTAGAAGCAAAGTCTTTTTTTGATTCTCCAGGTGTTCGACTTTCAGATTTGCAGCAAGAGCATGATGTACCTAACGGACGTTACAAACTTTTTACTTCAAAACGGTATCGTTCAATTGTTTTTTCGAGGTTGTTACAAGACCTTATTGACTGCAATATGGCGAATTCAGATACGAAAATTTTGCTTGGTCTCGCGGCTGGTAGGGTTTATCAAAATCAAAGTGAGCAAGTCCGCGAGTGTATGGCAAAGAACAGTTGGTTCTTTTGGTCTCCTGAAGACATCAAAAACAAGGTTGAAGCACTTGCGAAACGTGGGTATGAGAATGATCCCGCAATCATTACTGCTAAAATACTCATGCGTTGATAAACCTATTCACTTCCTCTTTGCCATTTTTCGTACCGAATACGCACACATGTGCGCCCCCGCAATCATCTGCGACACCCGTTCAATGCTGGCTTCAGGCAGCGCAAGCCGTAAAAATTCAAGCTCGCTCGAGCAGGCTTGCCCGTATTGCAAGACGCCTGAAGCACTTGCCAACAAACCCGAACCGACACGATCATGACAGCGATGATACGAGGTTTCTCATAGCGTTGGAATGTAGCGACTCGAGCCGTTCCCTTAAAGCCTGCTGATCTTTAAAAGCTACTGCTTTCAACGATGGAGTCAAGAATGCTAAAACGACTATACTTTTTGTGATGCCTGCGATTCTTTCACATCCCACCAGTTTGGTAAGTTCGCCCCTGGAAACCCTCAAAGCCCTTGCCAACGATGTGCGCTTTGAGATCATTTCGATTCTGGCGCAACGCCCGTGTTGTGTCTGTGAACTCGAGTCCTTGCTCGGGATGAATCAAAGCAAAGTCTCTTACCATCTTGCCGCACTGCGCGAGGTGGGTTTGATTTGTGGTGAACAGCGCGGAAAGAACAGTTTTTATCATCTCGAGCGCAACGCTCTGTATCTGCTTGGTGGACAAATGCTCGAGGAACTTCTCCGTTCACGTCCAGAACTCGGCTTGTCACATCAATCTGAATCAATGTGTTAAGCTAAATTACCATGCGTATCCTGATCTTGTGCACCCACAACAGCGCCCGCAGCCAGATGGCTGAAGGTTGGGCGAAGCACTTTGCGAAAATGAACAATCTCGAGGCTGAGATTTGGAGTGCCGGAACCGAAGCCACCCAGGTCAAATCAGATGCGATCATGGTCATGCAGCAGGTTGGCATTGATCTGTCAACGCATAGCAGCAAGACGCTTTTTGACCTGCCTGATCCTTGGAATTTTGATTATGTGATCACCGTCTGTGACAGTGCTGCCGAAGCCTGCCCTGTCTACCCAGCGCAGACGGTGCGTTTGCATTACCCGTTCACTGATCCGAGTGGTCGCGGGCTTGAAACTTGGCGCATTGTGCGTGAGCAACTTAAGAACAAAATCCAAGCGTTTGTCGTTGCACTCAAAACCCAGCAACCCGTGCCATCGTCGTATTCGGATTCGTTACCTGTGGGTTTCTGAACCTGTTGTTTTAATCTCGAGCTGATAGACACGTGAGGAACTGTGAAAATTGATGTTGGCTCGAGCTGTCTTTTCTCGAATGTTGCTGCGGTAGGCGCACATCGAGCGTTTTGCAGGGTACTGTTTTGGTGGTGATCTGCCAAAGGCATTGCTCAATCCACGACCTGACCTTCCCATGACACATCAAATTGAGTCAATATGTTAATTTGATTCGCAGATGCGAAGCGTAATCGTTTCTGACCTCACCCAGACAAACTCGCTCGAGAAGCTCCGTGTTGGTGCGGACGGCTGATTGGGGCAGCGTTTGGCGCATTCGTCACCAATTGCTTGCACCCAATTCGATCAAACAAGAGGTGACAAGTTCAGAACCTTTTGGAAAGGAACTCAACTCATGAACCAGTTCATCCCCATGAAATCGCCTGAACAAACAAAACCAAGTCGCAAGTTGACCGTGTTGTTTTTGTGCACAGGAAACACCGCTCGAAGTCAAATGGCTGAAGCCCTGTTGCGATTTCATGCCTCAGATCGCTTCGAGATCACCAGCGCGGGACTCGAACCCGGTGTGCTCAACCCGTACACGATTCGAGTGCTCGAGGAACGCGGCATCAACACCGAAGGGATGCACGCCAAAGGTTCGACTCCAATGTTGGGTCATCGTACCTTTCATTACCTGATCACGGTCTGCGCCCGAGCTGAGCAGAATTGCCCGATCTTCCCAGGTGTCTCACAACGCCTCGCCTGGCCATTTGAAGACCCAGCCGCCTTTGTTGGTGACGAGGCGGCAACTTTGGACAAGTTCCGTGCAGTGCGGGATTCCATCGAGCAGCGGATTCTCGAGTGGTTGCCCAGTTTGAAGCCACTTCCTTAACTGCGGGATATCACGTGTCCACACATTTGCTTGGCATTGCAGTGTATTGAAAAGCGAGAACGCAGATTGATCAAACTGCCCTGGCGATTGACGCTGGTCAGGAGGCTGTAGATGAACCAGTTCCAGAACGGCAGGATGCTACGGTAGAGCAGTGTCCAGATCGCTATGGCGATAAAGAACCACTGTGGTTTGGAAGTGGGACATGAGGCGCTGGTTTGCACTGGAGACCTCCGAGGTGTATTTAATTCAGTTTTTATTGAATAAATTTTGATTGAATCAAAGACTTGGTCATGGCAGTTGTCAAGCTGACAAACTAGGGTATACTTCAAACATGATTGAACCAATTCTGATTGAAATTACATCAATCCAGTCACATGCCGCGCAAACTCGAGATCAGACAAAAACCCAAGCTCAACGGAGATTCTCGTGCTGCTCGCCGCGCTGATCTTTATCGTCACCCTGGTGTTCGTCATCTGGCAACCTCGAGGCTTAGGCATCGGCTGGAGTGCGCTGGCAGGTGCGGCGGTCGCCTTGCTGCTCGGCGTGGTGAAGCTTGGTGACGTTGGTACGGTTTGGGGCATCGTCTGGAACGCCACGCTTGCCTTCGTCGCGGTGATTATCATTTCGTTGATCCTCGACGAGGCAGGATTTTTCGAATGGGCAGCCCTTCACGTGGCTCGCATCGGTGGAGGGCGCGGGCGAGCGCTGTTCGCCCTGATCGTGCTGCTCGGTGCGGCGGTCGCCGCCTTGTTTGCCAACGACGGGGCGGCTCTGATCCTGACGCCCATCGTCATGGAGATGCTGCTGGCACTCGGCTTTGGTACAGCCACCAGCCTGGCTTTTGTCATGGCAACCGGATTCGTGGCTGACAGCACCAGCTTGCCTTTGGTGGTCTCGAACCTGGTCAACATCGTTTCCGCAGACTACTTTCACCTGGGATTCGCCGACTACGCTCGGGTGATGGTGCCGGTGGACATCGTCGCCATTCTGGCGAGTCTCGGGATGCTCTACCTCTACTTTCGACGACACATCCCCAAACACTACGCGCTCGAGGCGCTCAAAACCCCGAGTGCCGCCATCAAAGATCCATTGACCTTCCGTGTCGGCTGGGCGGTGCTGGTGGCACTGCTGATCGGTTACTTCGCGCTCGAACCCCTCGGCATCCCCGTCTCGGCGGTGGCTGGGGTGGCGGCGCTGATCTTGGTCGCGGTGGCAGGGCGTTGGGGCATGAAACCAAGCCTTGGCACAGGTGCAAGCCCTTCACAAGACCGTGTAATCTCCATCAGGCGGGTTTTGCTCGGAGCGCCGTGGCAAGTGGTGCTGTTCAGCCTTGGGATGTACCTGGTGGTCTACGGACTGCGGAACGCTGGGTTGACGGCAGAACTCTCCAAAGTGCTCGAGTCGCTCGCCAAGACTGGAAGTGTGACCTCAGTCGTCGGCACGGGCTTCCTGTCCGCAGGCTTGTCTGGACTGATGAACAACATGCCGACCGTCATGGTGGTCGCACTCGCCATTGAAGGGGCAAAGGTCGAGGGTCTGGTGCGCGAGGGCATGGTTTATGCCAACGTGATCGGTGCGGATCTCGGTCCGAAGATCACCCCGATTGGAAGTCTGGCAACCCTGCTTTGGCTACACGTGCTGGCTCGCAAAGGAACGCGCATCACCTGGGGCACGTACTTTCGTATCGGTGCGGTGCTGACCGTTCCAGTGCTGCTCATCACCTTGCTCGCCCTGGCTGTTTGGCTCAACGTCCTGAGGTGAACACGAACTCAATAACAAGACCTAAAATACCATTCACAAGCTAAAGTGGAGAGCACCGATGAAAACACTTGAAAAAGACAACTCAATTGACGGCTTCCGCGCATTGGGAGACCCGATCCGTCTGGCAATCCTGGTGATTCTCGAGACCGGAACGCGCTGCGTCTGCGACATTCAAAGCTCGCTCAGCGATGTCGCCCCAAACCTGCTCTCGCACCACCTGCGCGTGCTGAGAGAGGCGGGTCTTGTCCAAGTCGAACGTCGTGGACGTTGGATGGATTACCGACTCGACCTCACTGGACTCGAACGGTTGAGGCAGACGATTCCGAGCCTGAAAGTCAATACAGATTCTCAAGCCTTTAACGCCTCGAGCTGCATCACGGATGTGGCGTAAACGCAAGACGATACAAATTCTATATTTGACTACATCTCGAGCTTGACTACATTTAGAGTTGGTCGCGTTTGTGGGTTTGTGCAATGTTGTTTTGTCGTTTTTAACCAGCGACAAACCAGCTTGAGTATTTCTACAGCGGTTTTCATATCTGTTGACGCGCTTCTTGACCCTAAAGCAGCACCTGTCTTGATGCCAAGACGCACCTGGCGGGCGGCATCGCTGACGGGCTTGGGTCGCTTCGGGCGGGATCGCTTGTGTTTACCCTTCCCACGAAATCGGGAATTTATTAAATCCTGATTCCTAAGTTGGAAAGCATTCAGGCGCTTTATGACAGGTGCTTTTGTCTCGAGTGGATTTTTACCTGCCCATCAGAGTACGGCAGTGTATACTATAGCGCAGAACCATATCATTTGTTAGACAGTTCTGGTGCTAATGCTTTAGCAGTAGAAAAATTATTTCACTGACGGGTTATAGCACCGTACCCGAGCGGTGTCCGAAATAAACCAAGCTGCTCAGTCGCAAGTCCAGTCAGGCTTTCGTACAACTTATGTTCATGATTTTCGCCATTCCCGAAGCGGGTTTAAGCCAAGATAAAAGAGGAATCAATGACGGATTTGAATCATTTGATTTACACCAGCACCGCAACGCGGGTGTTTGATGACCAGGATCTGATCGAGCTTCTTTTGAAAGCTCGAGAAAACAACCAACGCCTTGGATTAACCGGCATGTTGCTGTACACCCAAGGCAGTTTCTTTCAGGTCTTAGAAGGTAAACCGGCTGCACTGGAAGAACTTTTCCAATCAATCTCGAGAGATGAACGTCACACATCTGTGACCACCATCATCCGCGAACCCATTCCCAAACGCTCATTCGGTGATTGGACGATGGGTTATGCAACCATATCGCCCGAAGAGGTCATTGATCTTGTTGGGTTGAACGACTTTTTTGGCAGTGCCTCGTGTTTTTCTCAACTTAATTCTGGACGAGCCAAAAAGTTACTGTTCGCTTTCAAAGAGGGTCGTTGGCGCTCAAAATTGATTGGTGCAAGCAGCAAAAAGACCACACCCGAACTCAAAATCGCCCTGCCCAGTCAATCAAAATTCTCGTTCGCGTTTCAACCCATCATCAACGCGACCCAGCAAACCACAGTCTCTTACGAAGCGCTGATTCGAGGCTTAAACAACGAACCTGCCTCGGAAATTCTAAAACACATTGGAAAAGATGAGCTTTATCAGTTCGATGAACGCTGCCGAAAAGTCGCCATTGGTTTAGCCGCCCAGTTGGGACTGAATTGCAACCTCAACCTTCATTTTCTACCAATGGGTGCAGAAAAATCGGTAACCTCGATTCCTTCGACCCTCGAAGTTGCCGAACGTTACGGCATCCAACCCGAACGCATCATCCTGGAAATCTCCTCCGATGAAATGATCGAAGACCACACTCGTTTTGCCAAAATGATCGAACCTTACCGTCAGATCGGGATCAAAGTAGCCATTGACAACTTTGGCGCTGGACACTCGAGTTTATCCTTACTCGACCAATACCAACCAGAATTTATTGCCCTGAACGTCAACCTGATCAAAAACGTAGACAGCAACGGACCACGTCAAGCCATTTTTCGTGGCATTGCCCAAACATGTTTTGATCTCGGGGTGGACATCATCGCCAAAGGCATCGAAACACCCGCAGAATACCAGTGGTTTCGCAGCGAAGGGGTTGAGCTGTTCCAAGGAGATTTATTTGCCCCACCCGCTTTTGAAAAACTACCAATTCCAGCATTCCCAGCAGCATAAACATGGAAGCAAAAACACCCGACCCCCCAATCAGTTTTTCATACGCCTATCAACCCATCGTCAACACGAACGCTGGAGTCATCGTTGGTTACGAAGCCCTGGTTCGTGGACTGCAAAACCAACCTGCCTCGAGCATCCTGCAAGCCTTAAACAGCGAATCACTGTACCGTTTTGACGAAGCAGGACGCATTGTGGCAATCCGTTTGGCTGCCAGTTTAGAACTGACCTGTGATCTGAACCTCAACTTTTGCCCACGCAGTCTCGAGACTTCAAAAACAGCGGTTCAATCCACTTTGGACGAAGCCAACCGTTGCGGCATTCCCCCAGAACGAATCATACTTGAAGTGACCGAACATGAAATCATAGACAACACCCTCGAATTTGTTTCGATCATGAACGAATACCGAGGTTTGGGGGTCAGAATCGCCATTGATGACTTTGGTTCTGGTTACGCAGGTCTCAATTTACTCGCCGAATTTCAACCCGACTTTATCAAACTTGACATGAAACTGGTCCGCACCATCGAAAGCAAAGGACCCCGACAAGCCATTGTGCGCGGTGTGGTACGAACCTGCCTTGACCTTGGAATTGACGTGGTTGCCGAAGGCGTGGAAACCCCCGATGAATATTGGTGGTTTTGTGAAGAGGGTATTGAATTGTTTCAGGGGAATTTGTTTTCCAAACCAGCGTTTGAAAAATTACCCCTGGCGTATTACCCACGTTAAAACCATTTGATTTCCAACAACCGTAAAAATTATTCGAGCAATACGCTCTGTAATTGGTGCACGAACTCTCAAAGGTTTTTCTCGAGTTTCGCGTTTATCGAGTACACCAGATGCTCGGAGAATTTAGGCTCGAGATCACTTAATTCACTTCACAGAAGCCCTGCAAGAACAAAGCCGTTCGTTTCAAGCCTTGGATTTCAAAAACCTCGAGCAGTGCAATCACGCTTTTGACCGACGGTTGCGCGACATTGAACCGTCAGGTAATGGACGCGGTACGGGATCATTCTTACCGTAACCCATTCGCAATTCTTGGGCTTGCTCAACCAACTCACGCAAGGCAGCCTCTCGAGCACGGTCTAATTTCAATTTAAAACCAAGCACATCCTCGAGTCCAACCCGACGGTGCGAACCCACCAAAGAGAACGGGATTTCGCCATCCTCGAGCCGTTTAATCAAATGCGGTCTGGAAACCCCAATCAAATCTGCGGCTTGTTGCGTGGTCAGTTGCGTCTCGAGGGGCGTGATTGCCACCGCATGACCTTGCGCGATCTCTGAAAGGGCGCGTTGCAAAATTTGCACAGCACTGGCAGGCAGCGTGATGGTTTCGCCGCCCACCTGAAAACTCAGTTCGTGCAAGTCCAGTTTAGCCAGTTGGTTGCTCGAGGTTTTGGCGAGTTGGGTGTCGTGCGGGTTGGGTGGGGTGATGGTCAGGGAGGTCATGGGGGTAGGATAGAGGATAATCGAAATAAACGCAATGAGTTGGCAAACTCAATTGCACAAGGCGAAATTGAAAATACTTGCAACTCAAGGTTTCAGTTTTGCAAACTAATCGTTGTAGCATGAAAGCATATGATTGGTCTTTCAGATGTTATGCACGCACTCGAAAACGAAACCCTTTCGAGCGCTCTTACCAAACTTGAATTCTTTGCGCGTAGAGAGAACTACAATGAACTGGCAGCTTGGGCAAAACAAGAACGAATTGGCGATTTTTCGCTTGTCGCTGGAATTGATATGCCTAAATATCGTGAGGTCATTGTTATTTGGTTTGACATTAACAACCAACCAATCAGAATCCCAAATTTGCATTTCGCCTTCATTTATCAAAACACTGTTGGTGAAGGTGTTGAAGAGCTTGAGCAAAAGACTGAAGAAGGTGTTCGGATTGCTTCGCCTAAGCTAGTGGATATTCTCCGTAGGAATGGCTTTCAAGCGGCATACTATGATGTTAAGCCAACTGAGATAAAAAAGGTGCTTACTGCAATCCGTAATGAGGCTCTAATGAAACTTGCGCCTATCACTAATTCAAGTACGAAAGGATTTCAGATGTCAACAAATACTCAAACCGTTTTTATCGTTCATGGAAGAAATAGTGCCGCTGTCGTTGCAACAAAACAATTTTTAAGAGCAATTGGTCTTGAGGGCAAAGATTTTAGCGCGTATCGTTCAGATATGGGCGGTACAGTTCATATCACTGAGGTTGTCCGCAAAGCCTTCAAAGAAGCGCAAGCAATTATTGTCTTGTGGACTCCTGATGAATATGCAGCGCTCAACCCCAAACTCGTTAACACATACGATAAGCCTACTGATATAGGACGTTGGCAGCCTCGACCTAATGTGATTTTTGAAGCTGGGGCAGCATTGCTCGAACATTATGACCGCACTATTGTGATTGGACTTGGTAATGCAGAAGTTCCATCAGATATGTCTGGGTTGCATCTGGTTCACATGAGCAATGCTGGTAATAAACGTATGGATTTAAAAAACTTGTTGTTAGCATCTGGTTGTGAATCAAATAATTCGTCTAACAGTGACTATTTGACAGCAGATGTGGGTGGAGATTTTGAGAAGTGTATTACGTCGCTGGAGGTCGGCATTCAAAGCCCATTTCGAGAGTCATGATATTTCCTCATTGAGTAATACCTCTGAACAGCTAACTCTAATGCAAATTCGGAATGAAATGCTTGCTAACCAGAAACGTCTCGAAGGTTTGCAAACGGGTGGTGATTCATTTTGTTATTTCATGCTCTATTATTTCGATTTAGAAAATCCTTCTGCTCGAGATATTGTGGTTATTAAGCAAGGCGAATTTGGGTTACATGACCTTCAACTTCGAGTCACAGACATGGACACATCAACGGATATATTTCAAAAAGCGTGGGGTGAACTTAATGCTCCTGCTGGGTATCTAAATGGTCGTTGGGCATTACCTCCAAAAATTTATTATCGTATTTTTTTTCATGCTCGAAATGGTTTTTGGAATCAAGATTTGATTCTGAAAAAATCCGAGAAAGCACAATGCTGGTTGGCTGCCACACGAGTTCTGGGGCATAATGGACGCGATGTTATTTTCCTCCACATCGATAATGAATATGAATCAGAGTTTGGACTACCAGAATGGCGAGACTAAAAAGTTTAATCCTCTTCATCAAACAAGTTCAGCACCCAACAACAAAAAATGCCTGTCAAACGTAAAAACTCGAGCCTCCAAACGCCCTGCCATGCTTGCCGTCACCCCATCTGCCAGCGTAATGCGTTGATCTGGAAAACGCCCCAGTTGCTCGAGTGCCACATCAAAATCTGTGGTTTCTGGATGCGCGATTGGGAAGCGTTGAAGGATTTGCTTGATCTCGAGCAACGCCGCACCTGGCTCGAATGGTTTTCGGTACAACCGAAGGCGGTGCAATTCAAACACCACGGGCGCGGGTATTTGCAGGGTCACGTTACCCTCGAGACTCAAACCTTTGAAGACCTTTAAGGCGCGGTCATGGTCGGCATCTTGACGGTCTGCCAGCGCGTACAACGGTGCGGTGTCAATCAGCACAAGTTGAAATCCCGTTTTGGGTTTCTTGCTCACTGGCGCTTGCCTTTGGCGGATACTTTTCGTTTTGGTTGCGCGACTTGCTCGAGGTATTCGTCATTTTGCGCCCTCTCAAGGTATTCATCGTGTTTTGCGCTGATGTCGCCTGGACTGTCGGGGTCGTTAAACAAGCCGATCAATGCCAGAAAACCACTTGGATCACCTGGAATGGTTGCAGGCGCTGGGGTGTCGTCGGTGTACTCGAGCACGTCGCCAATGCTGACTTGTTGCCCTGTGAGTTTGCGCAGTGCCGTAATAATCCCTGCCAGCGAATCGCGGTTGAGGTTGGTGGCTTTCATCACGCGGTAAATGGTGTTCTGACCGATACCTGCTTCCCGTTCGACTTGACGGGCGTTCAGGTGGTGTGTCTCGAGGTATTCGCGGAGTTTGAGGGTTACGGCTGCCATAAAGTAAATATAGCACTAGCGCTAGTAGAATAGATGAAAACTAGCGGTAGCGCTCGAGTTAAATCAAAATCCGTTTTCGTTCTGGGTCATACGGCGCACGCAAGAATGCTTTCGCTGCGAACCTTTCCCCATTCACCACAATCTCGTACCGTCCAGTCCTTACCCAAGCCGCATTCACGCCGCCCGGGTTTTTCACGTACCCCAAACCCACCGCCGCGCCCAGCGTGTGACCGTAACCGCCCGAGGTCGTGTAACCCACTGCCACACCGTCCCGCAAGATCGGTTCACTGCCCCAGAGCACGGGTTCGGGATTCTCGAGCACGAATGAGACCAGCATTCGGTTTAGTCCAACAGTTTTCTGCTCGAGCAGTGCCGCCTTACCAATAAATTCTTTGTCCCACGCAACCGCAAAACCCAGCCCAGCCTCAAGCACGGTGTCTTCGGGACTCATGTCCGCGCCCCAAGCGCGGTAGCCCTTCTCGAGCCGCAGGGAGTTGATGGCGTAATGCCCCGCGTTTGCAATGCCCAAATCCTGTCCTTTGAGCATCAAAGCTTTGTAAACTTGCACGGCTTGAGAGGCGGGAATGTGCAATTCCCAACCCAACTCGCCAACGTAAGTGATTCGGACTGCCAGCACGCTCGAGAAGTCAAGTTCGAGGTTTTTGAACGTGCCAAACGGGAAACCTTGGTGTGAAATGTCGGTGTCGGTAAGTCGCTCGAGTAAGGTTCTGGCATTCACGCCCATCACGCCAATCACGGCATAACTTTCGGTCACATCGGTTAGTGTGACTTGCTCGAGCGGCAAAATATTTCGTTTAATCCAATCTGCGTCATGAACTGCCTGCGAACTGCCAGTGATCAACCTGAAATCCTCAAGTCCCAACCTCAGCACGGTCAAATCACTTTCAAAGCCACCTCGAGCGTTCAGCATGGCGGTGTAGACGGCGCGACCAACAGGAACGTCAATCTCGTTGGCACACAAACGCTGTAAAACTTTCAGCGCGTCCCGTCCTTTCACCTCGAGTTTGGCAAAGCCTGACTGGTCAAAAATGGCTACGGTTTCTCGAGCGGCACGGTGCTCAAATTCGTGATTCTCGAACCAATTTTGCCGACCCCAACCGTATTCGACTTCGGTTTGACCGTCCATGCCAAACCAATTTGGACGCTCGAGACCCGCTTTCTGCCCAAAACTTGCACCCATTTTCTCGAGTTCGCTGTGAAGAGGGGAGAGCCGCAAGTTGCGTCCTGTGATGGGTTCACGGTTTGGGTACGCCATCTGATAATGCAAACCCAACACTTCGGTCACACGTTCGCGCAAGAACAGACGGTTGTTCATGGCGCGACCAAAACGCCGAATGTCCACCGACCACAAGTCAATGCTCGGTTCACCGTCCACAATCCATTCGGACAGGTATTTTCCCGCACCGCCAGCGCTGGCAATGCCGACAGAATTAAAGCCCGCCATCACGAACAAACCAGGCAATTCTGGGGTTTCGCCCATGAGAAAATTGTTATCGGGCGTGAACGATTCAGGACCGTTCACAAACTTTTCAAATTTGGCGTGCTCGAGTTTTGGAATCCGCCACTTTCCAGCCGCCAGCGGGTCAGCATATTTTGCCCAGTCAGGCTCGAGCAGCGCGTTTGAGAAGTCCGCCGGAATCGGTTTGGCATCCCAAGGTTTTGTCCACGCCTGAAACGCACCCAGCATGATCTTGTCACCCTCGCCACGGTAATAAATGCAACGGTTCGGGTCGCGCCCAACGGGAAGTTCGTCAAAAGCGCCCTCGAGCGGTTCGGAGACCACGTAATGATGCTCGACTGGAAAAAGTGGGATGTTGACCCCAATTTTTAACCCCAATTCTCGCGTCCACATGCCACCGCACAACACGACAAACTCGGCGGCAATATCCCCCTCGAGCGTCCGAACGCCAGAAACCCGCCCGTTCTCGCGCAGCACGTCCAGCACCTGCACATGCTCGAGAATTTTTGCGCCACCCAGTTCTGCGCCTTTTGCCAGTGCCAGCGCAGTTTCTTTGGGCAAGGTTTTGCCATCGTCAGGCAGCCACGCCGCGCCAAGCACATCATCAACCCGCATGACTGGGAATTTCTCGAGTGCGGCATTTGCCGAAATCATCTCGGCTTTCACGCCAAACAATTCTGCCATCGCCATCGTGCGTTGCAGTTGAATCATGCGGTCAGAACTGGTTGCCACAATCAAACTGCCAACCGTTTTCCAACCCACATCAATGCCCGTTTCCGCCTCGAGCTTCGGGTACAATTCGACGCTGTACTTGTTGATTTTGGTCATGCTGTTGCTGGTGCGGAGTTGCCCCACCAGCCCTGCCGCGTGCCAGGTCGTGCCACCACCGAGCGCGTTCTGCTCGAACAGCAGTACATCCGACCAACCAAGTTTGGTCAAATGGTACGCCACACTCGCGCCAACAATACCGCCACCGACAATCACAACTCGAGCTTGGGTTGGGAAATTCATAGTTGATTGTAACGAAATTTTGCTGCTCGAGGTTTTGTAGGGTGCGCCATGCGCACAGTTTTTCATCTCGGTGCGCACGGCGCACCCTACTACCCAAGCTTCAGGTCTTCTAGCAGTTTCTCGAGCGCGGGCAGCAACATGTCATACACCGCCTGGTAGTCTTCCAAACTGCCATAATATGGGTCTGGCACTTCGGTTTTCTCGAGCATCAAGCGCGTTTTGTCTTGGGTCTTGGGCAGCATGTGACGCAAGTTTGCCAGGTTGTGATGGTCGGCTGCCAGAATCAAATCAAAGTTTGCATCTGAAGGACGCACTTGACGGGCGGCGTGTTTGAATCCAGCACCGTAAAGCTCGAGCATTTTGACGGTTCTCGGGTGTGCGGGTTCGCCATCGTGCCAATTTCCTGTTCCAGCCGAATCAATCTCGAAAAGCTGCTCGAGCTTTTGGTCGCGCACGAGTTTGCGAAAAATACCCTCCGCCATTGGACTGCGGCAAATGTTGCCCGCACAGACGAACAAAATTCGTTTCACAAGCCCGAACGAATGTCGGACAAGGTTTTATGCTCGAACGCAATTTCCGAGAAGGTGGCACGGCACGATTCACCGATTGGGGCTTGCACCAGAAAACCAACTTTTGCTGCCCCAGGCTCGAGCGCAAACGCCCGAATCATATGCCAGTGCGTGGCATCGTTCGAGAAGTGAAAGGCGAATCCCGTGTTGATTCTCGAGATGCGCAAAAACACGCTATTGCCGTCAATAAAAACCGAGTTGCAATCGTCCGAAGTGCCTTTGGTCACGACGCTGACCACCATTGGGTCTTTGGCGGGCGAAAACTCGAAGCAGAGTTTTGCCCAACTGGTTTGATGCTGATAAACCACCAAAACACCCGCGTCAAACGTGCCGTTAAAATCCACGGTGACTCGAGCACTCAGCATAAAATCTTGGTTGTTTTCAAACACCAGCATTGATGCGTTCAAGCTTTTGTTGCTGGAAAGTGGGTCAACGAACAAATCGGTTTTTGCGCCAGCCACGGCGGTCAAAACGTTGTCGGTGATGTTCCAATCTTGCGGCTCGAGCTGCCAATTTAAGGGGTTTGGAATCGGGAAGAGTTGAATCATGGTTTATTCTAGCGCAAGAAAAAATCTCGAGCTTTGGATTATGCTGAATCTGGAGGTCTTGATTATGGTTGAACCCAAAAAGCTCAAAAACAATGTTATCTCGAGCAAAGAACTTGGCGTGGCTTTTCTCGAGGCACTACCTGGACTTTCAGGTGCAAAATTCTCGAGTGAAGAAGAGGCAGATGCTTATGCCGTAAAAGCCGTCCGAGATGTGCGTGCTTCAAGCAAAGAATCAGATTAAAGAAAGATCTCGAGCCTTTAAAAGCTCGAGATTCTGGTATTGCCAATTTAAGTTTTATCTCTCTCGAGGGTCGAGCGCGTCACGAAGCGCGTCGCCCAGTAAACTCCAACCCAGACCGAACAACAAAATCGTGAACGCTGGGAAGAAAGTCACGTACCAATACCCGAACGGATTGCCGACAGGACCAACAATGAACGTACGGGCAAAGGAAATCATTTGCCCCCAATCGGCGTAACCTGGGGGTGTTCCCAAACCAAGAAATGACAAACCTGCTGCCGAGAGTGGAATCGTGCCGAAATCAAGCACGACAATTGCCAGTAGCGTGGTTAAGGCGTTGGGCAGCACGTGCCTGAAAATAAGGCGGTTGTTGCCAGCACCCAGTGCTCGAGCGGCGTCCACAAACTCGAGGGCGCGAACCTTAAGGATTTCACCTCGGATGATGCGGGCGTACCCAGCCCAGCCGGTGATGACATAAGCCAGAGCGATTTTATCCAAGCCTTTACCCAGAATTGAGACCAGAACAATAATTAAGATTAAACCTGGGAAAGCAAAAATAATATCAACCAGACGCATTAAAAGATTGTCAATCCAACCACCGAAATAACCCGCGATGCTACCCAGAACCACACCGATTAACAGTGTGGGAATGACGACCAGCAGCGCGAGTTGGAAGGCGGTGCGCGTTCCCCAGACCAGACCGTACCAAATGTCGTAACCGCTCGAGGTTCCAAATACAGCATCTGGACCTGGTGGGGTTGGGGTTGTGGTGAAGCTGACCTGTTTGATGTTGAAGCACGAGGCTGGAGGAACAAAGATGGCTTTCCAGAACAATGCCCCAAACGGATTGTAGACGCTCGAGTTTTCTGGAACGTTGAGGTCACGCAGGCAGTTGCCGCCTGGGGTGGCGAACAGGGGCGCGAAAATTGCCATGAAGACAAAAAAACTGGCGATGGCCAAACCAATCACAGCCAAGCGGTTGCGTCTGAAACGTCGTCCGATCCTCGAGTTCCAGAAGGTTTCGCGGGTTGGATTGGCGGGGGCAGTTGGGGCGGTAACAAGAGCCATTAATCAAACCTCACGCGAGGGTCTACCAGACCGTAAGCAACATCGGCAACCACGTTAAAGACCACAGTAATCAGGGCAATAAAGACCGCAAATCCCAGCACGCCAGGGTAATCGAGTTGCACTGCGGCTTGAGCGCCCCATGAACCAATGCCTGGGTAAGCGAAGATGGTTTCGGTAATGACTGCACCACTTAATAGACCTTGCACCGTAAAACTTGCCAGCGTCACAATGGGCAAAAGCGCGTTGCGTCGGGCGTGTTTGAGGTTAACCGTGCGTTCAGATAAACCTTTGGCTCGGGCGGTACGCACGTAATCGGATTTGAGCACGTCCAGCATTTGCGCCCGCATGACTTTGATTGTGCCCGCGCTCGAGACGAAAGCCAAAGTAAAAACTGGCAGGATCATGTGTTTGATCGCATCAAGCAGAACCGTCCATTGTCCCGCCAGAACAGTATCAATTGTGATCAAACCAGTCACTCGAGGGACGGGGTTGATAATCTCTAGCACCGAATCTACCCGTCCAAAACCTGGCAACAAGTTGAGCGCACCATAAAAAATCACCAATAGCACAATGCCAACCACGAATGTTGGTAGGCAATAACCAATAACTGTGAAGATACGAACAAACTGGTCAATCAGTTTGTCTTTGTTTAAACTCGAGATTGTGCCAAGCCAAATACCAACCCCAATTAAAGGGATAAAGGCGTACAGTGCAAGCTCGAGCGTGGCTGGGAATCGTTCACGGATGGTATCCATGACGCTGCGGCTCGAGGCTTTAGAAAATCCCAGGTTTCCCTGGACGGCTTCTTTGATCCAACTGGTGTATTGCACAAAAAACGATTGATCCAAGCCTTTTTCTTTGATGATGCGGTCTAAATTGCGCATTTGATTTTCGTTGGTAATGAAAGCGGCAGCGCGTTCTTGTGGGGTTAAAAACTGCATTAAACCCACGGTCAAGAGCGTCACAGCAAGCATCACCAGTGGTAAAGTCAGTAAACGTCTGATGATAAAGATCAGCATGTGCCACAACCTTCTGATTGTTGAGAAATATTATGGTTTCCAATGTTCATGGTTGACTTTTAAATTGTTTTTGAACAAATGATGGGACGGAAATTGTTTTTTCCGTCCCACCGAAAAGCGTTTTGCCTATTGCTTGGAAAGGTCTTTCCAGTACACGCCAAACGAACCTGAGATCATTTGGTTGTAGTTCTCTTCAACACCTTTGATGTTGTCTCGGATGGTCATGTAACCGACGGCTTGTGGCAAGTTGATGAATGGTTGCAGATCGTAAGCACGACGACCAACAAGGCGGTACAACGCGGCACGTTTTGCATTGTCGGTGGTCGAGTAAGCCTGTTCAATCAGTTGGTCAATTTGTTTGTCGTTAAAGTTGAGACGACCCTTAAATGCGCTGTCCGTCGAGTGATAGAAGGTACGCAGAATGTTGTCCGAATCTGGGTAATCTGGTAACCAACCGCCCAAGACCATTGGCAGCTTGCTGGTGTCGGCATCTTTGAGAAGCTCTGACCAAGGCTTGGCTGACAAATTCAGTTTGAACTTCGGGTTGAGTTTCTCGAGGTTGGCTTTCAGAATCTCGAGCGCTTTTTGTGAGGTGATGCTGTTGGCACGATAGTTCATGTCAATCTGGAAACCGTTCGCCCAGAGTTGACCGCCCCAGGCGGCTTTCAAGAGTTTGGTGGCGCGTTCTGGGTTGTAATTGTAAAGCGGAATGGTTTTGTCGTAACCCAAGTAGCTTTCAATCAGTGCCATGGTTAACTGCTTGCCTTTGCCCAAAAGCACTTCGTCAATGTATTTTTTGGAGTCAAAGGCGTAAGAGAAGCCTTTACGCACGTTGATGTCGGTGAAGAAGTTAAACGGAATGCCTTTACCGTCGAGCTTGCCGCTGCCCAAAACCTTTGGATCTTTAATGTTCTGGTTTAAGAAGATCGCGGTGTTGGAGTTGCTTGGCAGACCATCAATCACTTTCACGCCAGCCACGCCCTCAACTTGCTTCAGGTTGGCACGGCTGCCCACGCCAACGAAGTCGGCATCACCTTTTTGCAATGCCAAAATACGGGTTGCTGCTTCATCCACTTTTTGGATGATGATGTTATCAATTGTTGCTTTGGTGCCCCAGTAACCAGCGAAGGCTTTGAAAACGGCTTTGTTCGCATCGCGGCTGACGACTTGGTAAGCGCCAGTGCCTGATGGTTTCTTGTTCAATTCCGAATCGTTCAAGTCTTTCTCGAGGAAAGCTTTGAAATCTGTGGCTGTGCCACTCCATTCACCAATGCTGACCGCGTGTTTCTTGTCAATAATGCTGGTGGCGGTGTACAGAAGCTTGGACAAGAAGGCTGGGTCTTTGCCGGCAAGGGTCAAGACCAATGCGCCGTTGTTGCATTCGACAGCTTTGTCAATTTGGGCGTAACCAATTTTGGCTTTGGCGTCGTCATCCCAATACGCAAAGCCAAGCAATGCGCTCGAGATAAACCAAGCTGGTGAATCGCTGTTGTTTGTGACCAGTACGCGTTCAAAGCTGTACTCGGCATCTTCGCAAGTGAATGCGTTGCCAGTGTGGAACTTGACGTTTTTGCGAAGGTTAAACGTGTATTTTTTGCCATCGGTCGAGATTTTCCAATCGGTTGCCAATGCAGGCTCGTTTTGGGTGATGCTCTTGCCTTTGTAAGCAATCAAAGACTCGTAGACGTTCTCGAGGGGTTCGCTCGAGGCGGTGTCGTACGCTTGGGCTGGGTCCATCGTTGGAATGTCGGAACTCGACATAATCAGAAGCGTGTTGTTTGGCACTGCTGCGAAAGCAACGCCCAAACCGAGTGCGCCAAAAGCCATTAACAATTTCTTTTTCATACTCCTCCTTGTAAAGCGGTCTAACACTTTGGAAATAAGC
>JAYTKL010000197.1:0-1909 GCA_043730305.1 Deinococcales bacterium
GTAGACACGATCAATCTTGCCCTCGCGGCACTGCCTGGTCGTCGCAAACGCGGGCTTGATGCACTTTCTAAGCTTTTTCGTGTCAAACTACAAGAACGCCACCGTGCACTTGGCGATGCTCGAGTCACTTTAGAGATTTCCAAGCACCTGTATTATTCTTTAACCCACGGACGTAACATGACTATTGCAGATTTACATCATGGGCTTGTCAAGCCTTCAACCACCCCAGTCAAACCTCAAAGCAGTAAAAATCAAACCAACAAAAATCAATCTCAAATTTGGCGTGAAAAACGCCCACAAAGGAATTCCCGATGAGTGAAGCGAAAGGTCGCGTGCGGTACATCCTCACCCGATTGTGCTTGAACACGGGTTCGATAGCGGTCTTGAAATACCTCGAGGGCACGCTGCCTTCAGAGGGATTTATGCTTGCCGTGACCGATTCTGGTGAGGAAATCAAACTGACCGCCAGCACCACTGAAAAACGCGTCTACGGACTGACCGATTATTTTGTAAAACGCGGTTTGAACGTCAACGATCAACTGTTCATCACCGTGATTGGCGAAAAATTGCAACTCGAGAGCATCGCCAAAAACCGCGATACCAAACCCGACCTCGAGCGTTCCGCCCAAAGTGCGCCCGTCGTACCAAAAGCCAAATTCGAGCGCCAGATTATCGAAGAAAGTGCTTACGTCCGTGAGGTCCGTGAGGTCAAAGTCTCGCCGTACCCAAGGGGTATTTTCTACCCAGGCTCGAATGAAACCAGCGAAAACGGGGCAGCCAAAGCAGAAACCAAACCTTCAGAAACGATTCCCGAAGCATTCGTAGACGAAATTTCCACGGCTCGAGAAACACCACCAGCCAAACAAGCCACACCCTTCGAGGTCATGCTCGAGAACGTGCATACCAGTTTCACCGCGCTCGGTTACGTGGTCAGTGCCTTGGAAAGCGGTTTACTGCTCGAGACCAAACTCGGACGGCTTGGACACCGCGTCGCACTGGCAGTCACCGATGGCAAACTCGAGGCTGACGCCATGAACAGCATCCTGAAAGCCGGTCGCGTGACAGGCGTCAAATACCTTGCCGTCGCCGCCCCCAGAGACGTGCTCGGTTTCCTCGAACCCAGCGCCGCCTTCGGACGCGTTTGCAAAGTCGAACTTGAATCACTTTCGGACCTGCGCGACCTCGCCAAACTCTTCTCGTTTGGTCCACTCGAGCTTGAAGGCTACTGGAACGCGGGCAACATCAACACCGAAACCCTCGAGTCACTCGAGGCGAACGTGCAAAGCCAAATTCAAAGCCGTGGTTTGTTCAGTTTTGTCACCCTGGCGCTAAACCATTTTGACGCGCCCCGCATCATTACACCCGAAGAAATCCAGGATAAACTCAGCGCCACCGGCATCACCACGGGCACGATCACCGAAGTCCTCGAGACACTTTCCAAACCCCCATTCAACCTGCTCTCACCAATGGGCGTGGGCGAATACCACCTTCGCGCCAACCTCGAGCGCGGCTTGTCCGATGTGGCAGAGTACGTCTCGAGCCTCAGGATGCGGCTGCGTCACCCAGTCGTGAATGCGAGTGCGGAAGTGGAAACAGTTTCAAGCGGCAAGTAAAATACAGAAATCTCAAGCGGACAGTGTTTGTGCTGTCCGTTTTTTGATGCTCGAGTTTGTATTTTGGTTGTAACATACACCATCAACGATTTTTTTTGGATTCAGAAAATTTTGGGATTCAAGCTATCCAACCTCAAGAATTTTTTACAGATGCAAAGGAGGGCAAGATGACAACCTTAAGTGTGCGCTTACCAACCACCGTTCATACCGAACTGAAAAAACTTTCTGAAAGCGAAGGTATCAGTTTAAACACCCTGATCGCCACGGCTGTGGCAGAAAAACTTAGCGCCCTCGAG
>JAYTKL010000198.1:0-1611 GCA_043730305.1 Deinococcales bacterium
CACCCACCAACTTGGCTCGAGCAAGGCGGTAAAGGCGAACGTTCCAGCGTTTTTGGCTGCCAGACCGCCCAGCACCCGGGCAAGAATCCCAAAACCCCAGGCAACAATCAAACCGAATCTAAAACCTTTGAATCCCGCGCCGCCAAAACTCGAGCCGAGCAAAAACGCAATGGGTGTAATGATGAGTACACCAAATGCGCCAACCAGTAAGCTGGCGGCAGTTTGCCCGAGGGCGCTCGTGCCGACATACCAGGGATTCCAGCCGAGCGTCACGGCGATACGGTCGATCAAGCTTGGCTGGTACGGCTCGAGCGTGTCAGCCGTGTACAATTCGCTGGCGAAACCGTCTTGGGTTACGCTTTGCCAGATCATGATTTGTTTATTTTTGATTTGGGCAAACTGTGCAAAACTGATGCTGTTAGGCGCAAGTAAAAGTTGTTTGGCTTGCTCGAGTTTTTGAAGCTTCGCACTGAAAATATTGTTGCCCTCCGACCAGAATAAGCTGTCTTTGCTGGCGGCAATCGTTGGACTTGCGCTGGAAAAAGGGACAGCCTTTAAACCATCCCAGTACGCCAAAAACGGGTTGTGAACCCTTGTGAGCGCGGCTTTGCGTTGATCGTCGCTTGTTTCCCACCACCATATTGGCATTCCATTTTGCGTCAGTAAATACTGCTGACCACGGGTGTAAACCGCCGCACCAAGAATTTGCTGCTCGAGTTTTGTCAGACTGCCTTGCAGTAAAACCGCATCAAATTTTTCGTCTTGCGCATTTCGGTAGCCCTGGGCAAACAAGAAAAAATATTTGCCATTCAAGTCTCGAGTTGCAGCCAGTGCTCCAATTGAAAGTTTGGTGCGGTAAACGATTTTGGCTTTTTGCTGCCAGTATTTCAGATATAAAACAGTGTCCTCGCCCAAAGATTCTGCCCAAACCGCTATTGGACCCGTTTTGTCTGCCAACATGGTTTTCGCACTGGGAATCCCGTTTATGGAGGCTTGTTCAACCTCGAGCTTGCCATTTTTCAACCAACCCACCTCTAACGCATCATCGCTCGAGAGGTTGCGTGCCCCCCACACGCCCATCATGCCGAAATCGCTGTTGATGCCGCGCAAGTCTTTTAAACCACGTTTCTCGAGCAGCTTGGTTTTTGCGCCTGTAGCCAGGTTGACTTGCGTTAAACCCGTTTCCTCGAGTGCCATGACGTTGTTGTTGTTGTTGTTTGCGTCCAGAATCAGACCTCCGGTTGCGGTTAGGGTTGTCACCAAACGTGGTTTGCCCCAACCATTTTGGGCTTGAAATTGCGCTCGAGCTTGATTAAAACTTAAAAGCATCAAACTCAGAATTAGTACAAATCGAAATCGCATTGCTCGAGAATACTGTCTGGCGCGGCTTAGAGTGTGGCTTCAATGTGACTGAAATTTGAGTTTTGGTACTCAATCTCAAGAAAGTTTGTTCTGAACTCGAGTTCACTTAGGGTTGTGATGTTTTAAAAACCCAGTTTTTTCTTGTCTGTGACGCATTTCTGGTAACGTAACCTAAAACGCTTGACAGTTTCTAGAACTGGTGATAATCTTCTGTCCGCCCAGCAAGAGCCGAAAGGTTCAAGCAAGGCG
>JAYTKL010000199.1:0-10935 GCA_043730305.1 Deinococcales bacterium
TACGCCATGCGACGGTTGCCCCACTCGTCGAGTGTGACGATAGTACCACCAGCGTTCTTGATTGCGTTCTCGATGTATTCCTTTTCGACTGCCAACTGAGCAGCGTCCAGGCTTGGGTTGAGAATAACGTTCAAATCGTAATTCACCATAATTCACCTCCTTAAAATCCAGCAAAAATCCGCCACGGAAAGTGGCGCGAATGAAGACTATATCAGGATGCTGGGGGTTGGGCAAGGGAAAGAGAACCTGTTCAGGGCAAATGCAAAGTCCGAATTTTGTACATTTTATTGGGGTTTACGTATTCTGGCGGGCGCAGCAAGCAGCGCCCCTACGTGAAATTTGCGTGTGGTAGGGGCGCTGCTTGCTGCGCCTTTGCGGCGCGTATCCGCCTAATCAATCTCGAGATACGTTTTGGGTTGCTCGAGAATCATAGGGTTGAAAATGGGAACGAAAGCTCGAAATGCCGCGCATTATTACAAGTAATCTCAAAGTTACATAACCTTTACTTAGAGTCTTCTAAACCTAAATACTCAAGATTGAGAACCTCAACTAGAACACGTTTTCGTTGAAGTATGCGGACACCAAGTTCCCCCTGTACTTTTATCGTGATTGGTCGACTTTCAGTATTTTCATAACTCTTATTTCGGATTGGATCGACGTATTGTGCGCTAACCCAAACAATTGAAATATTCACTTTTGCAGTTGCAGTAACTCGAAGATAATCAACGTTTTCATTGACACGATAAGCAGTAAAATTCTTGATTTCCCAATTAAAGGGCATTGCCTCATCGAAATTAAGCCATTCCCCATCTTCAATATCTTTTTTGGAAGCTGCATGTAGTTCCCTCGAAAACAGAGAGATTTCTGACCCAAATCCAAAAATCTGATCTTTAAATGGCTGTATATCAAATTTATCTTCACGTAATAAATGTTTTGCTAGGAAGTCGGCAAGTGAATTAAAGTAATGAATATTACTTATACTTTGACTTTTTAGTTGTTCTTGTAATTCAGGGAGCAAAATACCATCTGAACCAAAATCGTTTTTATTTTCAGATATGAATCCAACTGTTCGATCAACGGATTGAGCATATCTCATCAGAGTGACCCAGATTGCTGAATCGCGGAAACCATGTCCATTTGCGTTAAATGGTTTGATCCTTTGGGCTGCCATTCTTGTAAGTTGTTGAACATCAGCAACCTCAAGACCTACATGTTGAACCTTTAAATCAGGCACAGGCTGTTTCAGACGTTTTTCAAGATTCTCAATCTGTTCCTCTACATTGATTTTAGCTTCTGTCACGGGCAAATTGAGCCGTTGAAGTTCACGTTCTACTTTTTTTGTTCTTTTAATACATCGTTGATTTGGCGACGGTATACTTCTGGGACTTCTATGCGAACTACGTCGTTCATTACTAGATGACCTTGTGTATTGAGAAGGTAGTCACACAATGTTGCAATGTGCTTTTCAAATCGTATGTCGGTGAGATAAATATTAGTATCGAGAAAAACATCCATTATTGAATCTTACTTTATCACCTTATTGTGGACACGTTCTGGTCTAACACAAACCGAATTATCAAAGCGAATGGGCACTGATCGTTTGGCTGTGGATCGTTTGCTCCACTTTCAAAATCATGCTGCGAATTTGTACTCTCGAATGTGTAGCAGGAATACTTGAAAAGTGTTTGCAGCTCGAGTCATCAAAACTCAATCCAACAACAATCTTGCCGTTGGTTCATCCACAATCAATTCGTTCAACAACGCCCCCGCCAACGCCGCCTTTAACGCCTTCGCTTTACTTCTCCCTGCCACCACGCAAACGCCGTGTTTGGCTTGTCGGATCACGTTTAAATCGGGTCCTGAAGCGCGGTCATTTAACGGAATGTTGTTAAAACTTCCGTCTTTGCGAAAGAAAACGGTGGCAATGTCACCTTCGACGTGCTCGCGGGTTAATTCTTGGTAATCGCGTTTCTCGAGGTATCCCGCCTCGTAAACGTAACTGGGTACGCTGGCGTGAAGTGCGCCGACGCTGTACAGCAGAACACTGGCTTGTTTTTGCAGGGTGGTGATTTTTTTGACGCTGCGTTCTTGCCACAGGCTGACTTTGGTTTGGGCGAAGTCGAAAAACGCGGGCACTGGAAATTGGTGGACTTTCGCGTCGTAATTTTGCCCAAACCTCGAGAACACCTGTTCGATGTGTGGGTTGTTCATGTCGGCTATCGTGCCTGAGCCGTTGAGTTGCACGATCTCGAGGTTGGGGGTGGCTTTGGGAATCAGATGTCTCGAGATGGCGGTCAGGGTCGTTCCCCATGCCAGTCCGATGATGGTGTCTGGTTGGATGAGGGTGTTGAGGTGTACGCCCGTAAACGTGGCGACGCGCTCTAAAGCTTCGGCTTCGCTGGCATTATCGGGCACGGGGACGATATGCACGGCGTTAAGCTTGTATTTGATCTTCAGGCTTCCCGCAAGGCTGCGGTTGTCCTCGAGCGGATCAATGATGCGAATTTGCACGATGCCTTCGCGTTTGGCGAGCGACAGCAGGCGTGAAATTTTGGGTCTCGAGAGTCCGAGTTCTTTGGCGATGTCTTCGGTGGTCATGCCTTGGTAGTAATAAAGTTTGGCGGCGCGTAAGGCAAGGTTTTGTTCGGTACTCACGGTGTCCTTCCTGAACTGTTCGCGGTTTCTCGAGGAATGCTTGGAATCGTAACACCTTCAAAGCTTGGGTTGGGATTATTGCATTTTGTGAAATCCTGTGAAATCAATTTTCGTGCAGACATAAAAAGTAGTAATTGTTCGGTCTTCTCTCATCCCCAACCCTTCTCCCGTCTTGACCATAAAACGCACCTGCGGGCATGGTCGCAACATCAGGAGCAGGGAGTTTTATTTTTTTACACGTGTGGCTCGAGGTTTTTATCCTTCTCCCTTGGGGGAGAAGGTGGCGAGGAACGAGCCGGATGAGGGCTTCACGTGAGGCAAATTACATTTTCTGGTGTGAGACCCGAGTTTTTGAATTAAATTCGGAGTGTA
This sequence comes from Deinococcales bacterium, assembly GCA_043730305.1. GTDB lineage: Bacteria > Deinococcota > Deinococci > Deinococcales > JAAFIG01 > JANXTZ01. The sequence continues at coordinate 3,028 of JAYTKL010000199.1, forward strand.
CGCTTTGAAAGCTTCGCTCGAGGGATAACCCTGGCGTGGTGTTTGGAATCGTAACACCTTCAATGCTACCAATAGCGGGATGGTTTTTCTCAACTCGGTTTAAAAATGTTTCTTTGATGGTTTGTGTACAAGGCTTGCGGCTCGAGGTTTGATCGTGGTTTTGAGTATTGTGTTTTACAATACAATGCCTTTTGAACATTTGTTCAATACTCTCGAACATACGTTCAATCAAGCGATTCGACAGTCTCGAGCACGATGCTGTTTGGGGGTGAAGTATGAACCGAGCTGCCCTGCTGGAAACCATTCGTCAACCACAAGTCTGGGATGTGATCGTGATCGGTGGCGGCGCGACGGGTCTGGGTGCAGCCGTGGACGCGGCATCCAGGGGTTTAAAAACCTTGCTGCTCGAGTCTCACGACTTTGCCAAAGGTACGTCGTCTCGGGCGACCAAATTGGTCCATGGTGGCGTGCGTTATTTGGCGCAAGGCAATTTTTCGTTGGTACGCGATGCGCTGCACGAACGCGGGTTGTTGCGGCAAAACGCGACGCATCTGGTCAGGACGCTTGGTTTTGTGATTCCTGGTTACGAATGGTGGTCTGTACCGTTTTACGGCTTTGGCATGAAAGCCTACGATTTTTTGTCGGGAAAACTGAATTTAGCGCCCAGCAAACCGATTTCTAAGGGGCAGGCGCTCGAGTTTATTCCAACCTTGCGTCAAGACGGTTTGCTTGGTGGTGTCTTGTACTTTGACGCGCAATTTGACGATGCTCGTCTGGCGTTGACCCTCGCCCGAACCTTGGTTGATTTGGGTGGCACGCTTCTCAATTACGCGCCCGTCACAGGTTTAAATAAGCAGAACAACCGTATTTCAGGCGTGGCGGCTCGAGATTTGGAAACTGGAGAGACCTTTCAGCTCGAGGCTAAAGTCGTCATCAATGCGACTGGCGTTTATGTGGATGCCGTGCGTGAAATGGATGAACCTGGAGCGGCAAAAATGGTCTCGCCAAGTCAAGGTTCGCATCTGATTGTGGACCGCGATTTTCTGGTGGGCGATCACGCTTTAATGATTCCCAAAACCGATGATGGACGCGTGCTTTTTGCCGTGCCATGGCATGAAAAAGTGATTCTGGGAACAACCGATAACGCGGTGGACACGCTCGACCTCGAGCCGAAGCCCAAAGACGAGGAGATTGATTTTATCTTGCGCACCGCAGGGCGTTACCTCAGCCGCAAACCGACCCGTGACGATGTCCGAGCCAGTTATGCGGGACTGCGCCCACTGGTCAAAGCTGAGGGTGCAAGTTCGACCAAAGCCCTCTCGAGGGATCACACGATTCGAGTCTCGAGCACGGGGTTAATCACGATCACGGGCGGAAAATGGACGACGTACCGCAAGATGGGTGCGGATGTCATCAACCGTGCGCTCGAGGTTGGGGCGTTCGCCGCGAAGCCTTCAGGGACAGAAAATCTAAAACTTCACGGTCATTCTCTCGAGCTTCAAGCCGAACCGTTTCAAGTTTATGGTTCTGACTCGAGCGCGGTAAAAGCCTTACCAGGCAACGACATTAAACTTCACGCACGCTTGCCGCACCTCGAGTCTCAAGTGCGTTACGCTGCACGTTTTGAACTTGCCCGAACCATCGAAGACGTGCTTTCACGCCGCACCCGGGCGTTGCTGCTCGATGCCAAAGCCAGTTTGGAAGCTGCGCCTCGGGTCGGAGAGATTCTGCGCGAAGAACTCGGTTACACCAGCGACCAGATTGCAGTTCAACTCGAGCAGTACAGACAAATTGCTTCGGGTTACATCCTGACTTAACACTTCATGCAATTTCAGTGGCAGAAGACTAGACTCGAGCTTACTCAAAATCCGTTCACCAACGTTTGAGAGGAATCATCTCGTGAGCATTCAACAGGTTTTTCAAAGGAATTCATGACGTTAACGCTCGAGCACATCAGCAAAAATGTCGGTGCGGACACGCATCTGTACGACTTGAGTTTAAACCTCGAGCCTGGGTTAAACGTGCTGCTCGGACCGACGCAAGCTGGCAAGACATCGATCATGCGGATCATGGCGGGACTTGATAAACCCACCCTCGGACGGCTTTTGATTGATGGGCGCGACATGACGGGTGTGGCGGTGCAAAAACGCTCTGTGGCGTTTGTTTACCAGCAATTTGTCAATTACCCGTCGTTCACGGTCTTTGACAACATTGCCTCGCCGCTTCGTTTGAAAGGCTCGAGTCAAGACGAGATCAAGCAACAGGTGCAAAGCGTTGCCGAGATGATGCACATTGACCACCTATTAGACCGTCTGCCTGCCGCGCTTTCGGGCGGTCAGCAACAACGTACCGCCATTGCCAGGGCACTGGTCAAGCAAGCCGATTTACTGCTGCTTGACGAACCACTGGTCAACCTCGATTACAAACTGCGCGAAGAACTTCGCGCCGAAATGCTCGAGATTTTCACGCGCCGCAACTCGGTAGTGGTGTACGCGACCACAGAACCGCTCGAGGCACTGATGCTCGGCGGGGTCACATCGGTCATGGACGCGGGGCGACTGTTGCAAACAGGTTCGACGCTCGAGGTGTACCACCGTCCGCTCAACGTTCGCGTGGCAGAGGTTTTCAGTGATCCGCCAATGAATTTGATTCCAGCGCAGGTTCAAAATGGCAGCAACGGTTTGAGTGCCAAACTCTCGAGCGGCATCGAATTTTCTCTGCCCGAGCACATGCGCTTGCTTGCACCCGGCGCGTACAAATTCGGGATTCGTGCCAACCACGCCAAACTGACCCCCTCGGGCAGCAGCATCAACCTGCCAGCCAAAGTCGAACTTGCCGACATCAGCGGTTCTGAAACTTACGTTCATGCCAGCAGTCACGATTTGCGCATGGTGGTGCAACTGACGGGCGTTCACAGTTTCGGTCTTCATCAAGAAATCACGGTGGCGCTCGAGCCAAGCCGCTTGTTTGCGTTTGATGGTGGCGGCGTGTTGCAAGCTTCACCAAACCGCAACTCGAGCGTTCCTGCAAAGGTGGTGGCGTAATGGCGCGAATCGAATTTGAGAACCTGGCGCACAGTTACAAAACCAACCCGCAGCAACCCAGCGATTACGCCCTGCAAAAAATCGAACTGACCTGGCGCGACGGTGGCGCTTATGCGCTGCTTGGACCTTCGGGTTGCGGCAAGACCACGCTTTTAAACATTATTTCTGGACTGGTGCGCCCAAGCCAGGGACGCGTTTTGTTCGATGGGCGCGACATGACCGACCTGCCGACCGAGAAACGCAACATCGCCCAAGTGTTTCAATTTCCCGTGATTTACGACACCATGAGCGTGTTTGACAACCTCGCGTTTCCACTGCGCAACCGAGGCATGAATGAGACCGACACCCGAAAACGCGTCCTCGAAATCGCGGAACTCTTGGAACTCTCGAGCGACCTGAAAATCCGTGCCAGTGGACTCTCGGCAGACATCAAACAAAAAATTTCTCTTGGACGCGGACTGGTGCGCTCCGACGTGGCGGCAATCTTGTTCGACGAACCGCTGACCGTGATTGACCCGAATTTGAAATGGTTACTGCGCAGCAAACTCAAACAAATTCACCAACAACTCAAACTGACTTTAATTTACGTCACCCACGACCAGATCGAGGCGCTCACTTTTGCCGACAGCGTGGTTGTGATGTATGACGGCGCAATCGTCCAGGTGGGCACGCCCCAAGAATTGTTCGAGCGTCCCAAACACACTTTCGTCGGTTACTTCATCGGCAGCCCAGGCATGAACCTTCTCGACTGCACACTCGAGCATGACAACGCCGTGGTTGACGGGCAGCACATCAAACTCGAGGCTGGACTTGCAGCAAAAATCACAACGTCAGGCGGGGAACTGAAAATTGGTATTCGCCCAGAATTTTTGGGATACGCCCAAGAAGCTCAAACAAACGCGATCAACGCCCAAATCGAACGGGTGGACGACCTCGGAAATTACAAGATTGCCACCGCCAAACTCGGCACTCAAACCCTCAAACTCAAACTCGAGGAAGACGCCCAAATCTCGAGCGGCGCGGGGTGGTTGGTGTTCCCGCCAGAACGGTTGATGTTGTACCAGAATGGACGTGTTGTGGAGTAAACCTAAAGCCCTCATCCGGCGCTTCGCGCCACCTTCTCCCGCAGGGAGAAGGACAGAATCTCGAGCCAGACGTGTAACGAAGCTAAGTTCCCTTCTCCCGATGTTGGGAGAAGGGTTAGGGATGAGGGTAGAAAGCGTAATTACAGCTTTTTGTGTCTGAAAAATTCCGAATTCTCGAGGAGCACCAATGCAAAAAACCGTCAACAACAAAGCCTGGTTCTTGGTGCTGCCCGTGGTGATTGCGGTGGCGTTCAGCGCGATCATTCCGCTGATGACCGTGGTGAATTACTCGATTCAGGATGTGTTAGGACCAAACCAGCGTGTGTTCGTGGGTGGCGAATGGTTTCGCAGTATTTTGCGTGACCCAGAACTTCACAGCGCTTTGATTCGTCAATTGATTTACTCGTTTTGCGTGTTGGCGCTCGAGATTCCGCTTGGGATTGTCGTGGCTCTTGCGCTTCCTGCCAAAGGTTGGCAAGCCAGTCTCAGTTTGGTTTTAATCGCGTTGCCACTGCTGATTCCTTGGAATGTGGTTGGCACGATCTGGCAAATTTTTGGTCGAGCCGATATTGGACTGGCGGGTTACAGCCTGACCAAACTGGGTTTGGATTACAACTACACCTCGCATTCTTTGGACGCGTGGTTAACGGTGCTGGTGATGGACATTTGGCATTGGACACCACTTGTTGCATTGCTCTGTTACGCAGGACTTCGGGCGATACCTGATGCGTTTTACCAGGCTGCCAAAATAGATGGCGCAACACCTTGGAAAACATTTAGGTTTATTCAACTGCCAAAATTGCGCGGTGTGCTGGTGATTGGTTTGCTGCTGCGTTTCATGGATTCCTTCATGATTTACACCGAACCGTTCGTCCTGACCGGCGGCGGTCCTGGCGACACCACCACCTTCCTCAGTCAAATTTTGACCCGCATGGCGGTTGGACAATTTGACGTGGGCAAAGCCGCCGCGTTTTCACTGATTTACTTTTTGATCATTCAGGCGCTCAGTTACGTGTTTTACACCGTGATTCAAAACACAGGCAAAGGGGAGGGCAAATAATGCGTCGCTCGAGTTTTATTCCCAGCCGTGTCTGGTTGATCTTTTATTTTGTGTTGTTGTTGCTGCCAATTTACTGGATGCTGAACATGTCACTTCGCACCAACGAGGACATTCTGGGCGTGTTTTCACTCGTGCCAAGAAATCCAACGCTTGCCAATTACAAAGTCATTTTTACCGACTCGAGCTGGTACAACGGGTACATCAATTCGATCATTTACGTCCTGATGAACACGGTTTTATCGGTGACTGTGGCACTCCCCGCCGCGTATGCCTTCTCGAGGTACACGTTCTTGGGCGACAAACACTTGTTCTTCTGGTTGCTGACCAACCGCATGGCTCCACCCGCCGTGTTCTTGCTGCCGTTCTTTCAACTTTACTCGAGCCTCAATTTGATTGACACACACATCGCCGTTGCATTGGCGCACATGCTGTTTAACGTGCCGCTTTCGGTCTGGATTCTCGAGGGTTTTATGTCGGGCGTGCCCAAAGAAATAGATGAAACCGCCTACATTGATGGTTACAGTTTCTCGAGGTTTTTTGTACAGATTTTTATTCCGCTGATTCGATCTGGTGTGGGTGTGACCGCGTTCTTTTGCTTTATGTTTTCCTGGGTCGAATTGCTGCTGGCACGCACCCTGACCAGTGTGGCTGCCAAACCGATTGCCGCCGTCATGACGCGCACGGTCAGCGCTGCGGGCATGGACTGGGGCGTTCTGGCTGCGGCTGGCGTTCTGACGATTGTTCCTGGCGCTCTCGTGATTTATTTCGTGCGAAATTACATCGCCAAAGGTTTTGCCCTCGGACGGGTTTGAAGGAGGCTCGAGATGGAATGGATGGTCTGGACAATTCCCACCGCAATCTTTTTTGTTTGCATTTTCGCCATGCTCGGCTTTATGACTTTCATTGACGTGCGCAATCCTGCCGCGCCGCGCAAAGGTTTTCTGCCAATGGCAACCACCAGGGGCGACCGCCTCTACATCACCATTCTCGGTTGTGCGTTCATCAATCTGGCATGGCTTGGACTGACCGACTGGTTGCAATACCCGGCATTGGTCTTGTGCCTGATCTGGGGTTACATCCTGATTCGTTGGGGTTAAGAAGCTGTTTGTGAAGGATTCTCGAGTTAACCAACACCGTCACCAATAAACCCAAATGAGCCAATTTTATGTTGCTAATCGCTAATTGCTATCTGCTATTCGCTTCAAAAACACCTCGGTTTTCCCCGAGAACCTCGAGCGACCATCCTTCCGCTCATGGTGCAACTCTCGGTTAACGGTTTGAAGGTTTACTTCTCGAGTTATTGAAGGGGGTTGTTCGTGAGTCACAAAAGCAAAGGAACATGGCAGAGCGGAGCCGTCAGGCGAACTGTGCTGGTCAGTGGTGCAGCCATGCTGGTCGCGGCTGGAGTTGCGGTGTCACTCAGTCGAGGTTCTGCCCAGGACGAATTTGAGACCGCAGCTCAAAAATGGATTGACTCCGAGTTTCAACCGAGCACGCTTTCCAAAGCGCAACAACTCGCGGAACTCAAGTGGTTCATTGAGGCTGCCAAACCCTACCGTGGACAGTCGATCAATGTGGTTTCGGAAACGATTGACACGCACGTTTACGAATCCAAAACCCTCGCCAAAGCCTTCTCGGAAATCACTGGCATCAAGTTGACCCACGACATCATTCAAGAAGGCGATGTGGTTGAAAAAATCCAGACGCAAATGCAGTCGGGTAAAAGCATTTACGACATGTATGTGAATGATTCAGACCTTATCGGCACACACTTTCGCAACCCGTACACCATCGCCCTGTCCGACTTTATGGCAGGTGAGGGCAAAGAAGCCACATCACCGACGCTCGATTTGAAAGACTTTATCGGTCTGAAATTCACCACCTCGCCCGACGGCAAGCTGTACCAACTGCCCGACCAGCAATTTGCCAACCTCTACTGGTTCCGTGCCGACTGGTTTGCCCGCAAGGACTTGAAAGCCCAATTCAAGAAAAAGTACGGTTACGAACTCGGCGTTCCCGTCAACTGGTCGGCATACGAAGACATCGCCAAATTCTTTACCAACGACGTGAAAAACCTCGACGGCAAAAAAGTCTTTGGTCACATGGATTACGGCAAGAAAGATCCAAGCCTCGGTTGGCGTTTTACAGACGCCTGGCTTTCGATGGCGGGCGAAGCCGACAAAGGCAACCCGAATGGCTTGCCAATAGACGAATGGGGCATTCGCGTTGCCGCCGACAAGTGCACACCCGTCGGTGCAAGCACCTCTCGAGGTGGCGGCACGAACAGCCCCGCCGCCGTGTACGCCCTGACCAAATACATCGACTGGATGAAAGCCTACGCTCCACCAGAAGCCCTCGGTATGACCTTCTCTGAAGCGGGTCCAGTGCCAGGACAGGGCAACATTGCCCAACAAATTTTCTGGTACACCGCCTTCACCGCAGGGCTTTCCAAAACAGGTTTGCCAGTCGTCAACAAAGACGGCACACCAAAATGGCGCATGGCTCCTGGTCCTCACGGTCCATACTGGAAAGAAGGAATGCAGAACGGCTATCAAGACGTGGGATCATGGACGATGCTGAATTCCACCCCACTCGAGCGCCGGATTCCAGCTTGGTTGTACGCGCAATTTGTTACCAGCAAAACCGTCAGTCTTAAAAAATCCATCACAGGCTTGACCTTCATTCGTGATTCGGACATTCGCAGCGATTACTTCACCAA
>JAYTKL010000200.1:0-1404 GCA_043730305.1 Deinococcales bacterium
ACTGAACTTACGCAGCGAGTTTCAGAACCCCCACTGAACCCAACCGAATCTGAGATAGCTTGACAGCACCCGCATGAACACCGAGGCTACCCACATGGACCGAGAGATGATCGACATTTACAGCGACTACCTGATCACCAACTTCGGTCAGGCTACCGCCACCAGTCTCTCGAACATCCTCAACGGTGAACTCAGTCACGACAGCATCACCCGGTCCCTCGCAGATCGTGAACTGACCAGCAAAGACTACTGGCAATACGTGAAACCAACCATTCGAGAAATCCAGGACGAAAATGCCAGCCTCAGCATTGATGACCTGATCGTTGAGAAGCCGCACAGCGAGGAATCTGGCGTGATCGGCTACTATTTCGATCACACCAAAGGTCGGACTGTGAAAGGCATGAACATCGTTGATGCGGCCTACATCACCTCCAAGGCTCGAGTGCCATTGGATTTCGTGGTCGTCAAGAAACTCGAGTACAAAGTGGATTTGCAAGGCAAACCGTTCCGACCACAAACCCAAACCAAACACGAGATTCTTGAGGACATCCTTCGGTTTGCTGTGCAGAACGAAGTGCTGTTCAGAACGGTTTTGTTTGACGTTTGGTACGGCAGTGCGGACAACATGCGGCTGGTGAAATTGGATTTGAACAAGGAATTCATCACACCATTGAAAGGAAATCGGAAGGTCAAGCTGCTCGAGAGGGCAGGAAGCACCTTGCAAGCCGTGGGATCGCTCGAACTGGTGGAAGACAAACCCTATCTGGCACGTCTTGAAGGCGTGCCGTTCGATGTGACAGTTGTGAAACTGGTTTTCAAACACGAAAACGGTCATCAGGGCGTGTTGTTCCTTTGTTCGAGCGAGACGGGCTTAAGTGGTGAGGAGATTCGATTGGGTTATCAGAAACGGTGGCCAGTCGAAGAGCAGCACAAATCGGGTAAGCAAAATACGGGGTTGGGTGCAAGTCCAGCGAGTTTGGTGGCATCCAGGGTGAATCACGTGTTTTGTTCGTTCGTGGGTGTGCTGAAATTGGAGTGTTTGAAGCTGAAGACGGGATTGAATCATTTTGCGTTGAAAGCAAAATTGCGTTTGAAGGCAGTTCAGGCTGCTCGGGAAGAGTTAAATCGGTTGCGGGCTGTTGATTCGAGTTTGGTCGTTAAGTCTGCGTAAGTTCACGCAATAAGATATTTTAGTTGGGCTTCTACGTCAAAAGGTTTTTTCCTTCCGTTCTTTAATTCGAGTATCTGCCTGGCAAATTTCTTTTGAAATTTTGATGTTTTTTCCACAAGAGTTCCACCTCAATTTAAGTACGTCCAAGTTAAATCTTAGATCATCACCGCTCCCAACGCCTTAAGCGCCATCAACAACGCCGCCCGCAACTCCACCACCGAGTCATAACATCG
>JAYTKL010000201.1:0-1188 GCA_043730305.1 Deinococcales bacterium
TAATGATTCGAGACTGAGTTTGTACGTCCCACTTTTCAGTCCAAGCTCGAGTTTTTCGGCAGGGTCACGCGGGGCTTTTAAAGTGCCTCCAGGCTCGAGCGTGAGGCGGTTTCGCAGTTCCTCAAAAATCTCCCAATCGTATTTCGCGCCCGTCGTTTTGGGCAGCGTCGCTTCGGAATATTTAGCGTGATTTGAAACTGCCAAATGATGAAAGATCAGATCGTAATGCGCCGTCTCGAGACCTGTGGCAGGCGGCAAAATGATGTTGGCATGGCAGGTGGTTTCGTTGATGTAAATGTCTATCGCCACAAAAAACTCGAGGTTTTGAAGCGCGGTTTCGAGTTGCCCCCCGTTCGGCGTGGACAGCACAGGGTTGCCCGAATTCGTGATGAACGCCTTGATCTGCCCATCACCCGGGGTCAGCATTTCGGCTGCCATCGCCGCCACAGGATATTCACCGTCAAATTCTGGCAGTCCCCGAACCCTGGATTGACTGCGGTTAAAAATGTTGTCCTGAGTTTTTGCCCGAATCAGATCAATCGCGGGTGTGGTCAGCATCGCCCCACCAGCTCGGTCAAAATTGCCCGTGACAATGTTCAGCGCCGAGACAAGCCACTGACTCGAGCCTCCAAACGCTTGGGTGCTCAGCCCAATTCGACCATACGCCACGGCTGAGGGTGCATTCGCAAAATCTCGAGCCAAACCGCGAATCACATCCGCACTCAAACCCGTCCGAACGCTGACCCGTTCGGGCGTGAGCCCATGCACCGCTTCACGCAACACTTCCAGACCATCCGTAAAATCTGCCAGTCGCCCAAGTTTCACCAGGTTTTCCGCAAAAATCACCTCAAGCATCGCCAGCAACAAGAACACATCCGTTCCTGGACGCACAAAATGATGCTCGCTGGCGACACTGGCGGTTTCGTTGCGGCGCGGATCAACCAAGACAATCTTGCCACCTCGCTTTTTGATGTTCTCGAGCCGCCGCTTGACCCCCGCCGCCGTCATCAGGCTGCCGTTGGAAGCCAGTGGGTTCGCGCCCAAAATCAGCATGAAATCTGTGCGGTCAATGTCAGGAATTGGAATCAACAACGGATGCCCCAGCATTTGCCACGCCGCGAAATGATGCGGCAACTGATCGGCGCTGGTTGCCGAAAACTTGTTGCTCGAGCCTAACGCCTTAAAAAA
>JAYTKL010000202.1:0-1059 GCA_043730305.1 Deinococcales bacterium
AAAGTCGTACTCTCGAGCCAGCAAACCGACGCGGGGAGCCGTGCCAAGGTTGATGTCCAGGGTTTTCAGGTCGCGGTTGTTGACGCCAATCATTCTGGCTTTGGCTGCCAGGGCAATCTCGAGTTCACTTTCAGTATGAACTTCGACCAGGGCATCCAAACCAAGGTGATGGGTTGCCGTCAGATAAATTTTGGTCTCTTGCTCGAGGACATTGACCAGCAGCAAGACCGCGCTTGCGCCGGCGTCTGCCGCCTCGAGCAACATTTTTGGATGCACCATGAAATCTTTTCGCAACACGGGCAGGTCAACATTGTTCACGACTTCACATAAATCCTCGAGCGAGCCGTTGAAATCTCTGGGTTCGGTCAGGACGGACAAGGCACTCGCGCCACCTGCGGCATAAGCCCGTGCAGCCTCGAGCGCGTTTAGCCCAAGCGAAACCGCGCCGCGCGGCGAGGAGCGTTTGACTTCGGCGATCAGTTTGAGTCCAGAGCCGCTCAAAGCATTTTCAAAATGGCGCTTGGATTCTCTAGCCGCACCCAATTCAAGACTGGCGTGCGCGTAATCCTCGAGTCTGGCGCGGCATATTCTGCCCAGCGTTCCCTCGAGTGTGGTCAGTTCTGGTAAGTTCACATCTTAGTTTAACTGGCTCGAGACGCCAACGCGAAACGGGCGAGTTTGAACTGGTAGTACAAGAAGCAGCCCACGCAGATGTTGGTGGTCAAATTCAGTCCCGCCAGGGCAATAACAACAACGCCCAAGCCCCAACCCACGTAACTCGAGCCGAGCAAAAATGCCAAACTCGAGAGCACCAAAACCATACCACCGACACCTTGGGCGAAATTATGTGCTCGCGGATCGTCGTCAACAAGCTTTTGGGTGATGCCGAGGCTTGGACGAACAAGGCTCGAGTAAATGTTTTTGAAGAGGGCGAGTTTTGGGTAGAACGTGCCGAGCAGCATGACGACGGCGACAACGGCGACAATAATCGGTTGTTGCAGCAAGAACGCCAAGATCAGAAACGCAATGATGGCGATTTGGTTGAATTTGAGAACGTTC
>JAYTKL010000203.1:0-6750 GCA_043730305.1 Deinococcales bacterium
GAAAAACTCAAAGACACGACTGGTTTAACCAAACCCAAAGTCGCAAAAGGTCACGAGATCAAACGCGCCCAGATCACGCAAGACAACGCTCGAGCCTACAAGCGCAAACGCGACAAGCCCGTGAAACCTCAGGAACTCGAGTGAATCAATTGTTCCGTAGCGTCGGGGGTCGAGCGTTTTTAACCATGTGGTCTGGGCAGAGCGTCTCGCAACTCGGCTCGAGGTTGACCGCGTTCGCGGTTGGCGTGTGGTTGTACCAGAAAACGGGGCAAGCCACCCCGCTTTTTTTATCCGCCATTTTTGGTTTTCTGCCCGGGGTTTTGCTCGCACCGTTCGCGGGTGTGATCGTGGATCGTTCGGACCGCAGGCAAGTTTTGCTGCTGGTTTGCATCGGGCATTTGTTGCTCTCGAGCCTGTTTTATTTGCTGCTGCGCGGTGATATTCAACTTTGGGCTATTTACGCGATTCTGGCTTTTGGCAGCGCGATAGAAACCTTTCAATATCCTGCCGAAAGCAGTTCGATCAGCGTTCTGGTGCATAAAGATCAACTCGGGCAAGCCAACGGTTTGTTCTCCATCTCGAGCGGCGTGACCGATTTGGCAGCACCGATTCTGGGTGGCATTCTGGTGACTCAAATTGGCATTGTGGGCGTGGTGCTGCTGGATTTAATCAGTTTCGCCTTTGAATTCATCACTTTAAATTTAATACGCATTCCGCGTCCAAGCCAAAGTCTTGAAGGCTCGAGCATGAAGAGTGTCGGCATTCTGGCGCAAGTCAAAGATGGTTTCAGGTTTATCCTCGAGCGCCCTGGCTTGCTGAGCTTGCTGATTACGTTCTCGGGCGTCAATTTCATTGGCAGTATCACCGTAGACCTGCAAGCACCGCTGATTTTGGCACGCACTGGAAGCTCGAGCATCCTTGGGATTGTCGGCGCGGCATTTGGCGTTGGGATACTGCTTGGCGGCGTCTACATGACCTCCACAGGCGGTCCCAAACCTCGAGTTCATGGCGTGTTCGCGGGACTCGGAATTTCGGGTATTCTTGGACAGAGTTTGTTTGGACTCTCTCAAAGCACACCCGTTTGGATGCTGGCAAATTTTTGCGCGGGATTCTTGCTGCCCGTCTTAAACGGTTGCTCGCAAATCATTTGGCAAGCCAAAACCCCAGGCGACATTCAAGGGCGCGTGTTTACCGCCCGCAGACAAATTGCACAAATCACCAGCCCCATCGCATTTGCCATCGCAGGACCAATGGCAGATCAAGTCTTCACACCCGTCATGAACGGCTCTTTAGGCTCGAGCCTTTCATGGTTGCTTGGCGCTGCCCCAGGTCGAGGTTTTGCCGCCATGTTTCTGATCTTTGGGATTTTAAACAGCCTGACAGGGTTCGCAGGGTACTTGCGCCCCGCCGCCAGAAATGTCGAACTCGAGATTCCAGATGCGGTGAGTTGAGATTACGTGGAAATGGGTCATCATTCGCTTGAAACTCTCACCCGACTCGCCGAGGCTCGTCACCCTCTCTCGTTCTTGACCATAAAACGCACCCGTCGGGCATGGTCGCCAAGCGAAAGAGGGTTTAGAACGTAGTATTTTCGTTCTCGAGAAATCGATAAAACTCCCTTCTCTCGATGTTGAGAGAAGGGTCGGGGATGAGAGCAGACAGATCAATCGCTGATTTTTTGTGTCTGAAACAAAGAATTTTTCAGTGAGATATATTTATTTCTGCTAATATCAACCTTCAAGATTACATTTTCGCAACAGCCTCAAACAACTCGAGCGCATACTCCACACCTTTTTCAAAATGTGCGACCACAATATTTTCGTTTGGCGCGTGAACAAAACCAGAAATGTTCCCAATCCCCGCCCCGACAACAGGCACGCCAACAAATTCGACAAACGGGTGCATTGGTCCACTGCCGCCGCTTGAGGGATGCACCACAGGTTCAAATCCGTACACTTTTCGGGCGGTGTCAATCGCGGTTTTCATGAACAGATGGTCTAAATTGCTGCGTCCTGGCATTTCGTGCGTCTCGAGTTCGATCACTTTGACATCGCTTAAGTTGTGCTGCTCAAGGTGAGCGCGAATCAGTTTGACAATCTCGGCTGGGTTTTGGTCTGGTACAAGCCTAAAGTCAAGTTTGGCGAACGCTTCGGCTGGCAGCACGGTTTTAGAACCCGCATCGCCGTAACCACCGTGCAACCCATTCACATTCAAGACAGGCTCGAGGTTGAGGCGTTCGTAAAAGCGTTTTCCGCTGGCATCCTCGAGAAAACCTTTGATACCATAAGCCTGTTGCAGTGCTTTTGATTCGTCTGGAATTTTAGCGATGTACTCGAGGTCGGTGCTCGAGGCAGGTCGCACAGAATCATAAAAACCATCAATCGTGATGCGTCCAGTATCGTCACGCATGGAGGCAATCGCTTTGGACAGCCTGTAAATCGGGTTGTCCACCACCGCACCCAAGCTCGAGTGCAAATCAGAATCAGAAACTTTGGCGCGAAGCTCGAGGCAGACAATGCCTTTCAAACCCGCGTAAATCACGGGGCGACCTTCGGGGTCAATGCTGCCGAATTCCCACCAGCAACCATCGGCGCTTAACTCGCTGGCGTGGTCGTGAACAAACTTCTCGAGGCTTGGACTGCCAATTTCTTCCTCACCCTCGAGCAACCATTTTATTTTGAGCGGAAGTGTTCCGCCGTGTTGCGCCTTTAACGCCCGCAAACCCGCCAACCTCGAGACAAACTCGCCCTTGTCATCGCTGACGCCCCTGGCGTACCAACGCAAGACCCCAGCATCATCTTCGCGTTCGGTCAAGGTGAACGGCTCGGAATGCCACAACTCGAGCGGAGATTCGGGCTGCACATCGTAATGGTTATAAATCAAAATCGTGCGAATCCCCTCACCCGCTTCAGCGACCAAAATCGGCGCGACTTTCCCAGGGTAAGACTTGACGACAAAACCCTCCGCCTCGAGCAAAGCCGTGACAAACGTCGCGCCCGTCTCGAGGTTGCGCCCCTGAGCGCTGACGGTATCAATGGCGACCAGTGCGGCTAAATCGGCTTTGGCTTGGGCAATAAAAGGTTTTAAATCCATGATGGCTCGAGATTAGCACGGTTTGGTGAAGGCTCGAGAATACCGTTATGTTGACCTTTCAAAGCACCTTTTTGCGGTTTCGGCTGGACGCATCTGTTGCAGTACGCCACTTTTCAGTGCGCTTGCGGGAATAAATGCCTGCTCAAAAGAAGTTTTAACTGTGTTGCTCGAGACAACCAAACCTTCTTCAATCAACAGTTCGGCTTGTGAGCGATCATTCGCTCCGTGCTTGAGAACGCCAAGGCTTGCATCATCTGAAACCACGCGAAACCACGGGTAATCAATTTTTTCGTCTGTTGTCAGCATGGTCAGAATATAGGCAATATGCCGAGGCACAACGTCCAGATGCTCACCAATCGAACGAAACGTGGTGAGCTTGGCATACGGAATGGAAGCCACGATTTGCAACACTTGAGCTTTGATGCGGACATTCCTGATCGAGCCAACATTTTTCAAATACGCGCTCGAGTTCGGGTTGATGAGGCAAAACATTCCATAAAGGACGTTTTAACCAATACTCTGGAATCTCCACCCGAACAGGATATCGGGAATTTTCATTTTGGAAAAGAATTTCGAGCTTAACGCGGTTTGAACGTCAGTAACCGCAAGGCATTCGCCGTCACTATTGCCGTTGCGCCCGTATCTGACAAAATCGCCATCCAGAGGTTGGTCAGTCCAAGCAAGGTCGTGACCAGAAAAATCGCTTTCAAACCCAGTGCGAAAGTAATGTTCTGTCGAATGTTGCCCATCACCGCCCTCGAGAGCCTGACCAGATCAACCACACCCATCACCGAGTTTCGCAAAAGCGCCGCGTTTGCCGTCTCGAGCGCCACGTCCGTACCAGCACCCATGGCTATGCCAACGTCGCTGGCTGCCAGCGCGGGTGCGTCGTTGATGCCGTCTCCAATCATGGCGACACTGCCTTGTTTTTTGAACTCGGTGATGAGTTTGAGTTTGTCCTCGGGCATCAGGTCGGCACGCACGTCCAAACCGAGCGTGTCAGCTATCGCCTTGCCCGTGCGGGCGTTGTCTCCTGTTAACATCACGCTCGAGATTCCAAGGGCTTTGAGTTCGGCTATCGCTTGACGCGCATCGTCTCGAGGCTCGTCCCGAATGGCGATCAGGGCGAGGGCTTGATCGTTTTCAAGTAACACCACGACAGTTTTACCGCTTTGCTCGAGCGTACTGATTTGGGTGCTCACCTGGCTCGAGAAGCTTGTTCGTTCAGCCGCGTATTTCGGTGAACCCACCGCAAAGTTGCGCCCGTCAATGCTGCCAATCGCGGCTTGTCCCTGAATTGCTTTCGCCTCACTGATGGTTGGAAGTTCGAGCTTCTGCTCTTTGGCTTTGTCAACGATGGCTTTGGCAAGCGGGTGGCTCGAGCTTGATTCCACCCCAGCCGCCAACCTGAGCGCATCCGATTCACTGCCTTGCAATGCAATGATGTTGGTGACTCGAGGTTTGCCTGCCGTCAACGTGCCTGTTTTGTCAAAGGCAATGGTTTTGATGCTGCCAATGGTTTCGAGCACACCTCCGCCTTTGATCAGCAAACCGCGCCGTGCGCCACTCGAGAGTCCAGAGGTGATGGCGGCTGGCACGGACAGCACCAGGGCGCAGGGGCAACCAATCAAGATCAAACTGATGCCCTTGTACAACCAGGTGTGCCATTCGCCGTTCAATAACAACGGCGGGACGAGCGTGACCAGCAACGCCACCACCAGCACCCCAGGCGTCCAGTACCTCGAGAAACGATCAATAAAACGTGCGGTTTGACCCTTGCCGTCCTCGGCTTCCTCGACCAGTTTGATGATGCGGGCTATCGTGTTGTCGCTGGCGGCTTTATCAACCCGAACCTCGAGCGACCCATCGGTGTTGATGCTGCCCGCGAAGACCGTATCGCCAATGGTTTTGTCCACTGGCACGCTCTCGCCGGTCACGGGTGAATCGTCCAAACTGGAAGCGCCGGTCATGATCGTGCCGTCGGCTGGGACTCGAGCGCCAGGGACGACCCGCACGAGTTGCCCGACTTTCAGGGACTCGGCTGGGATTTCCTGCGCCTGACCGTTTTCAAGCGACCCAAGCCCGTCAGGTGCTGCTTTAGGGTCAAGAAGGAGCATTGCGGTTTTGGGAGCGAGGGCGGCGAGGGCTTTGATGCCCGCCCTGGCGCGACCCGCCGCGATGCCCTCGAGCAACTCGCCGATGGCGAAAAAGAACACAACCACCGCACCTTCGGGCGCTTGACCTATCGCTATCGCCCCGACAGCGGCAATGGTGACGAGTGTATTGATGCTGAACGGATCGCCAAAGCGAATTCCAGCCCAGGCTTTAAAAGCCAGTGGATACGTGCCGAGCAAGGTGGCGGCAATATACCCCCAATTGGCGAGTTGAGGCTCGAGGAACCCAAAACCGTAAGCGGCGATGAGCAGGAAGCCACTGATGACGACCAGACGACCTTGTTTGGTGTTGTACCAGGCTTTGCCTTCATTGCTTGGGTCGTAATGATCGTGACCCGCTTCACCGTGACCAGTGTCGGTTTTGCCTGCATGACTGGCTTGGTCGTGGTCGTGACCTGCATGGTCGTGACCGTCATGGTCTTCGTGGTGCTCGTGTCCGACTTCACCGTGTGCAGGATTTGGGCTTCCATCAGATTTGAGCTTTGCCTCGTAACCAACGGCGCGAATGTTGCGCTCCAAGGTGGCTCGAGGGGTGCGGCTCTCGTCGAGTTTGAGTGCCAGGGTTTGCGCGGTGAAATTGACTTTGCCCTCGCTCGCGCCGGGGGTTCTCGAGATGACGGTTTCGATTTTGCAGGCGCAATCGGCGCAGTCCATGCCGGCTACGTTGTAACGAAGTTCACTGACTGGGTTGTTTGGGTTGGGTTGGCTCATGCGGATCTCCAAGCTCGAGGCTGACCCGAGGCTGTCTCAAGACTAGCAGATACAATCCGTCTGACACGCTGTTGGGAACGAATTCTCAATAGAGGGCATACGCGCTTTAATGATTAAAAATCTCGAGTCACAGATTTGCGACTCGAGATTGCTGTTCAACCTCGTTTTTGCTCGAGCATCCAGGCGTACAACTTTGGGTTCGCATAGGTTTTGGTCCAGGAATCATGTTTTGCATGTTTATAAATCTTGAATTTCACGCGTTTACTGCCGTACTTTTTGAGTGCCATCACCATTCTCTCGCTGTACTCGAGCGGCACAACTTCGTCTTTTGCGCCGTGAAAAACCCAAACTGACAGGTGCGTGATTTCACGGGTGAACAAGGGTTCGCCGCCGCCACAAATCGGCACAATGGCGGCAAAACGGTTTGGATATCGCATGGCAAGTTCCCAGGTGCCAAAACCGCCCATGCTCAAGCCCGTGACATAAATTCGGTCAGGGTCAATACGCAAGGTTTTCTCGAGGTTGTCAAGCAAAACCCCGAGCGCCTCGGCATCCCAATGTGCATCTTCGGGACATTGTGGACTGACGACAATGCAGGGCAGTTCCAGTCCAGCCTCGAGCAACTTGGGTAGCCCGTGCAATTTGACTTTCTCGAGGTCGCTCCCGCGTTCGCCACTGCCGTGCAAAAACAGAATGAACGGAAATTGTTCTTTGCTGGCACGGTAGCCTTTTGGCAGGGACAGCAAATACTCGAGCTTAATGTCTTTGACAA
>JAYTKL010000204.1:0-6368 GCA_043730305.1 Deinococcales bacterium
GGCAGATCGTATGGGCAAGGCTCACTTGGTGCAAGAAGTCTCCGCAAAAGCTGGCGTAACCCGCAAAGCCTCAGGCAATGCAGTTGACGCAATGATTGCAGCAATCATTGCTGGCGTCAAAAAGGGTAGCGTCACACTCCCAGGACTCGGTACGTTCAGCGTGGTGAAAACCAAAGCCCGTACTGGCGTCAAACCAGGCACCAAAGAGAAGATCAAGATTCCTGCTGGCAAACGCTTGAAGTTCAAAGCCTCCAGCACCCTCAAGGGCAAAGTCTAAATCTCGAGTTTCAAAATAGCTTTTAAGATAAGAGCAGTCACCAAATTGGTGGCTGCTTTTTTGCAACAAAAAAGCTCGAGCGATAACACTCGAGCTTTCAAAAGCAAAAAAAGTTTAAGTCAACATTCCAACAGCCATAACCTCGCCGTCTTTGACCTCGAGCTTGATGCCCAAAAGCGCCTTTTTGGCAGGTCCTTTGGTGGCGCTACCATCGGCAACACTAAACGCGCTGCCGTGACAACCACAGGTCATGACATGTTCTTTATCCTGCGCACCAATTTTACAACCCTGGTGCGTGCAACTCAAACTGTAGGCAGTCAAATAAATTTTGGTCTTGTCCACCGTGACCTCAAGCACCCGACCAGCTTTTAAAAGTTTTTCGTCTTTGGGCATTGGCACTCGAGCCAGTTGCGAAGCCGCACCCATAAAATCGAACGCCACCAGATCCCAATCTTTAGCCAGTTTCTCGAGCTTGGCAATGTTCACAGGCTTGACTTCGGCTGTTTGGGCAAACGTTGACAGTGGCGCACCAAAGGCAATACCCGCGCTGCCAACCGCAATCACTTTGAGGGCTTCACGACGGGGTTTTGAGACTTCGTTCATACTGACCTCCTGTAACTTGTTTCAGACAAGGTATACGGACAAGATGATAAAACGGTTTTGCGAAAAATTCATTGTTAATTTTAGCTTGCACAGCTTTGGTTTATGGGGTATATTTCTACGGCTCAAAGCGAGCGCGGCTTAAGTGTCCTTGGATAAACTCCAAGACCGCCGCACTCCAGGGTTCGCGGAACGACCGCAACACCCTCGAGCGGAGGCAGAAAATGGGTAAGTTAAAGACTCGTAAAGTTGCCGCTAGCCGTGTGAAAATCACGGGTACTGGCAAAGTCATGGCTTGGAAAGCTGGCAAACGTCACCTTTCGTACCACAAGTCAGGCGGAGAAATTCAAGGTAAGGGTGTCGCTTATGTGATGTCCGATCACGATCAACCTCGCATTAAAGGCATGTTGCCTTACGGGGTGAAATAATGCCACGCGCCAAGACCGGTATTGTCCGTCGTCGTCGTCACAAGAAGATTCTAAAACGCGCCAAGGGCTTCTGGGGTACACGTTCCAAGAACTACAAGAACGCCTCACAGACGCTCTTAAACGCTGCCACCTACAGCTACCGCGACCGCCGTAACAAGAAACGCGATTTCCGTCGTTTGTGGATTCAACGTATCAACGCTGCCACACGCTTGCACGGCATGAGCTACAGCTTGTTCATCAACGGCTTGAAGTTGGCTGGCGTCGAGGTAGACCGCAAAATGCTCGCAGACCTTGCCGTGCGTGAACCAGTCGCTTTTGAAGCGCTTGTCAGCATGGCTAAATCCGCACGGGCTTAATTTTTACAGGCTTAATTTTTACAGGCTTAATTTTAGGAGTATTTAACATGGCGAAGACTTGTGTTGTAAGAGGCGTCTCGAGCATTGTGGTCAACACCGTGCAACGACGCGGTAAAGCCAAAGCCGAGGGCGGCGTTGGTAAGAAAACCACTGGCATTTCAAAAGTGCGTAAATACGCCAACCTTCAAAAGAAAACCGTTTTGGTTGACGGCGTCAAGAAAACCGTTTGGCTTTCTGCCCGTGCCATGCGCAAATTACCAACCAACATGGTTGTTGTTGGTAAGTAAAGCTCTTTAAAACAAAAAACCGCGCCAAGTGCGCGGTTTTTTTGTTGCTCGAGTTTAAACAATCACGGGTTTCTCGAGGTAAAATTCGACATTCACTTCGCTGGTGACATTCGTCGTGGCTTTGAATTCCGTGCCAATGTTGACTCGAGCCAACGCGGGCGCTCGAGATTTTTCTTGCCCCATCCAATCCCCAGCAAAGTTCATGGTTTGAATTCGTTCTGGCATCTGACTTGAGTCACTGGCATTGCGAATGCCCAGCACCCTATGACCCACCGCATTCGCCATTGCGCTGGCTTTGTCAAAGGCTTTCTCCATGGCTGCCGCGCTCAACTCGAGCATGAGGGCGTCGGTTTCAAAAATCCATTCCAGTTGCTCGAGGGACGCATTTTTGGCGCTGGCAATCACACCCAAAAAATCTGGCAGTTTGGAAAAATCAGACACGGTCAACTCGAGTTTGAATTCGGCTTTGGAACTCTTGCCCAAAAGCCCAGAATCTATCCTGGCACTGACCGATTTGACGTTAAAATCTGCGTCTGTCGCACCAAGTTCTTTGAATTTTGTCACCAAATCTTTCAGGATACTCGAGCGGTCAAGTGCCGCGTTGCCAAACAAAAACGTTTCACCCTCGACCGCAAAATGCAGTTTGGCGAGGCTGGCAGTCATTTCTTGGCTGGCTTTGGCACTCACGCGCAAAATACTTTCGGTCATGGGTTTAGTGTAATCCCAACCCGTAAAACCTTGCCGCCGTGCCACCCAAGATTTGCGCTTTTTGATTCGGTGCAAGTTTCTCGAGCAACACGTTTGTCTCCTGCCAAACCTTGGCGTAATCTCCAGCCAAAATCGCCACCGGATAATCGCTGCCAAACATCAAACGTTCCGCTCCAAAACACCGAACGGCAAAATCCACGTACGGCTCGAGGTGACTGGCATTCCAATTCTCCCAGTCGGCAGCGGTGTTCAAACCAGAAATTTTGGCGTACACATTTTGATGCTCACTGGCAGCCTTCAGCAAATCCGCCCAAGGTTGCCAACCACGAGCGAAAATGGGCGGCTTGGACAAATGATCAATCACCATTTTCAAGTTCGGAATTTTGGTTGCCACCATCGCCACAAGCTCGAGGTGGCGCGGTAAAACGCTGACCACATCAAACGTCAAACCCCGTTCTGCCAGAATCTCGAGCGTCACCAACACTTCTGGTCGCGTCAGATAATTCGCGTCTGGTTCGTCATGAATGAGATGCCGCACGCCCTTAAATTTGGGATACGATCCAAACACCTCGAGTGCCCGAGTCGCAATTTCGGGTTCAGTCAGCGGAATCCAGCCAACAACGGCTTTAATCCAGTCATATTTTTCGGCTTGCTCGAGCATGGATCGCGTGTCCTCAAAACCGTTTGCCGCCTGTACCAAAACCGTTCCAGAGATTCCCGCCGCCAACAATTGAGGTTGGAGTTCTTCGGGTGTGAAGGTTTTGTTTAGGATGCCGTGCTCGGGTTTGAGCCAGGGGTATGCAACCTTTTCGAGATTCCAAAAGTGTTGATGTGCGTCTATCAAATCCATGCTTGATCATAGCTCGAGAATTTGTATTAAACTCAGGCATGGACAACTTGGACGCTCGAGCGCACTTCCCCGCTTTTCAAAATGGTTTTAGCTTCCTGGACAACGCCGCAGGCGCTCAAGTCCCAAAGCACTGCATTGATGCCATCTCAAGATTCTTGAGCAGCGCCTCATGCAATGTCGGGATGCCGTACCCTGGCTCACAAACTGCCACGAACATCAAAATTCAGACCCGCCTCGAGACAAGCGAATTTTTGAATTGCAAACCAACTGAGGTCGTGATCGGCACGAGCGCCACGTCCCTGACCTTTCAACTCGCACGGGCATTCTCGAGAATCTTCAAACCAGGCGACGAAATCATCATTTCCGAACTCGAGCATGAAGCCAACGCCAGCCCGTGGCGCAGCCTTGAAGCGCAAGGTGTGGTGATTAAAATCTGGAAGGCAAAATTTCCTGAAAGCCGTCTTAATCTGGATGACTTACGCACTTTGATCTCGAGCCGCACTCGATTGCTGGCGGTTTGCGCGGCAGCCAATTCTTTGGGAACCGCCCCAGACGTGGCGGGCGCTGCCGCCATTGCCAAAACCGTTGGCGCGTGGACGATCACCGACATGGTGCATTACGCCCCGCACCACCTGCCAGACGTGCAAAAACTTGGCGTGGATTTCGCGGTGTTCTCGAGTTACAAGGTTTTTTCGACCCACGCCGCGTTCATGTTCGTGCGCGAAGGACTGCTGGCGCAACTCCCAGCCGACAAACTGCACTTTATTCCCGATGACAGCCTGCAAAAATTTGAACCAGGCACGACCAACCACGAATGCCTCGCAGGCTGGCTTGGAACGCTCGAGTACATGCGAACGGTGCTGGGCGGTGGCGCGACGGGACGCGCTGGCTTGCAAGCCGCGTACCAACAAATCGAAAGCCTCGAGCAACCCCTGATGGAATTCGCGCTCGAGAAATTCAAGGACATTCCAGGCTTGAGTTTCTACGGCGAACCACGCGTCTCAGGGCGCGTAGGAACGTTCTGCATCAACATGCCAGGACTCGAGCCGCTGCAAGTTGCCGAACGCCTTGCCACGGCGGGTGTGGGCGTTGCTGCGGGGCATTATTACGCCACCATGCCCATGACTGCGCTGGGTTTAATGCCAAACGGTGCGGTGCGGGTCAGTGTGGCGCATTACAACACCAAAGAAGACCTCGAGAAACTGATGGGGGCTTTGAAGGATTGAAGCTCGAGAAACGTTAGTCACCCATTTTTGGCTCGAGTTTAGAAATTAGAGCATCAAATTTTCCGCTTACCGAATCCACCTCGAGTTAGGTATCAAAAACTTGTGCCTCGAGTTCGTCGAGAAAAGCCCTGATTTCTGCAATTTGGTCGGGTGCAAGCGACTCTATTTGCTGCTTGATTTCAAGGACGCTCATGGGAAAAGTGTAGCGCTGCTTGAAGGTTTTGGCAATCAGGCAGCAAAGGAATAACAATTGCCGATTTCACTGTCTGGAAAGAAGTGTTTCACACTCAAACCGCCAAAATAAAATCTCGCAACTCGTAACCCTTGACCGTATCATTCCAACCAAGCGTCGCGGGGCGCTCAACTTTCAAGGTCGGCAATGCCAGCAGTTTTTGCAAGAAAATATCGGTTTCCTGCAAGGCAATAAAACTACCAGGGCAACGGTGATGTCCGTCACCAAAACTCATGACCGCAGGTTGCACCCCTTTGGGCAGTTCGCGGTCGGTGCGAAGGTCGTGCGGGCACGTTCCGACCGTGCGTTCGTCGGCGTTGGCGCTGTCGAGGTGCACGGCAATCTTTGCGCCCTTGGGAATCGTCACGGTCTGCCCGTCCGATTCGACCTCGAGGTTTTCGGTGGTGCGGCGCTCGAGCATGGTGACGACAGGCTCGAGGCGCAGGATTTCGCCCAGCATGGCGTGGCGCTC
Organism: Deinococcales bacterium; assembly: GCA_043730305.1. Classification (GTDB taxonomy): domain Bacteria; phylum Deinococcota; class Deinococci; order Deinococcales; family JAAFIG01; genus JANXTZ01. The sequence continues at coordinate 5,437 of JAYTKL010000204.1, forward strand.
GGTCTCACCGGCAATCAGAAAGCGTGTCCGCAGTTTTGGACGCTCGAGAAAGTGCATCACGGCGGCGCAAATAAATTCCCTTGTGGTTGCCATGCCTGCCGCGCCGTACGTCACGCACTCGGACAGCACTTCTGGCGGTGTGTAACCTTCGCTTAAAACGTGGGAGATCACGTCTTCTCGAGGTTGTTTTTTGCGGGCGGCAATGGCGGGTTGCACGTCCAGAAAGAAGAATGCCAGCAAATTCCAACGTGCGGTGATGACTTCCAAAATTTTGGATTGATCTGGCGTATGAACCAACCCCGAAATTCTTGCACCCATGCCTGGAACGCGGCTGCTGGTCAGTCCGACCACTTGCGCGGCAACTTCCACCGCCAGTTTCATTGATATTTTACTCAAATCTGCTTTGCCTTTTTTCACCAAGTCGGCGACCAGATCGGCAGAAAGTTTTTCCATCAAACTTCTGTAATTCGCGTCGGTGTAATTGGGCGTGAAAAAACGCGCGGTCTTGCGGCGCAAATCATGATGCACCTCACCCTCGAGATGAAGCACGGGCGCTCGCATGTTGGCGGGCATTTTCGCCACCAATTCCGCACCAAAGCCAGCTTGCTTGACATGGTTGCTGCGCAAAATGGTACGCACTTGATCGTGGCCCCTGGCGTGCCAAAGACCGTTTTCATCCATGTTCAGGCTCGGAGTGCTCGAGACTTCACCGCGAGCGGTTTTACGGGCATTGTGGTCTACAGGGCAGCCATCGGGTTGTGGGGTTATTGGGTCTGAAGTCATGAGGGTTATATTGACCGAAAATCCAAAGTGACATCTGTGACTTTTGAGACATTGTGTATCATTTCTCGAGAATCCTTATAATAACCCCGTGCCTGAAATCTCAACTGTCCTCGACAAACGCATCAACCAGACGCGACGCGCCCTGACAA
>JAYTKL010000205.1:0-8135 GCA_043730305.1 Deinococcales bacterium
CGTTCTGGGTTGTTGGGATGCCGCCATTCCAGAGCAAGAAATTCTTGCGTTTTCAAGTTTGATGGATGTCATGAACACCCAACCCAAAGGTGATCTGGAGATGGAAGACGAGCATCTTTCACCTGAAGTCATTCGTGACATGGAAAAAGTCAAATTTGGTTCTGGTGGAAGGCGCGTCATCAGTTACGTGAAGCACCGCACAAGCGGCGAATTTGCGGGTTACACCGAACTCGAGTGGCATCCAACGCGTGCCAGCATCGTGACCCAACAGGCGACTGGCGTGAACCTCGAGCATCGAAATCTTGGTTTGGGACGCTGGTTGAAGGCGGCAAACCTGAGAGAAATGCTAGCCCTGAACCTAGACGCCAAATTTGTCAGAACGGGCAACGCCGATGTCAATGCCGCCATGCTGAAAATCAATCTCGAACTTGGATTTAAACCGTATTTCAGATCGATTGTTTGGCAGGGCAACACCGACACCATCCTCGAGAAACTCGCATAACCCAAGATATTTCTGAAAGAATAGACGCATGACAAACACTGAAAACCCCGAAGTTGCAATTTTAACAGGAGACGACCTCGAAAAAGCCCGCGCCCGAGAGCAAGAAAACGTGATCTCGAGCATTTTGGGACTTGTCTTGGCATTCGTTTTCTTCTTGCTTTGGGTCTACGGCGGTCTCTCGAGCGCCCTGCGCGACGCACTTGGTGGCGATACCGATTTCATCTCGAGAATCTTGTTTATTGTCGTGTTTTTTCTGATCTCGAGCATCGTGGAATTTCCAATCTCGTATTATTTTGGGTTTGTGAGCGGCAAGAAATACGGTTTACTGAAACAAAATTTTCAAGGTTGGTTGCTCGACAACATCAAAGAAAACCTGGTCAACTCTGCAATGATTGGCTTGTTGTTGTTTGGTTTTTACGCCGCCATTCGAGCCTTTCCAAACACCTGGTTTCCGGTGGCAATGGCTGGCGTGACCGTGTTTTTTGCGGTTATCTTGTTCATTAGTCCAATCCTGGTCAAAATGCGTTTTAAAAGTGCGCCGCTCGAGAATCCAGAACTCGAGGCAAGGGTCAAAAAGATTTTTGATGCCTCGGGCGTGAAACTGACCAAAACCAGCCGTTGGTTGTTTGGCGAAAAAACCAAACAAGGCAACGCGGCGCTAATCCCAGACGGTTTTGGCTCAGAGGTGCTCATTTCGGACACGCTGATGGCAAGTATGCAGCCCGAAGGCATCGAAGTTGTACTGGCACACGAAATCGGGCACAAAGTCCACAAGGATTTGTACAAGGGTTTGGCGCTCAACTGGTTGTTGTTTGCACTCATCATCGCTGCGGCAAATTATTCGTTCTCGAGCATTGGCATGAGTGGTGGTTTAAAAGGCTCGAGCGACATTGCAACGCTGCCCGTATTTTTCTTTGTCGCCACATTGATTGGTCAATTGTTCAGTTTAATCACCAATGCCAACACCCGCGCCGCCGAGTACGCCGCAGACAAATTCGCGCTCGAGATCACCAAAAACCCGATCGCGTTTGAAGCGGCATTTCGCAGTCTCGCCAAAGAAAACCTGTCCGACCCAAACCCGCCAGCCTGGGTCGAATTCTGGTTACATGACCACCCTTCAATCGAAAAACGTATTGCCGCCGCTCGAGTTTGGGCGCAAAGTAAAGGAATTGCTGTTACTTAATGGAAAACCGCATCCGAGAACTAAGGGCTGTCAAACGCTGGTCGCAAGCCGAACTGGCAGACGAACTTGGCGTCAGCCGTCAGACCGTCAACGCCCTCGAAACTGGGAAATACGACCCGAGTTTGCCATTGGCATTTAAATTGGCACGTCTTTTTAATCAACACATCGAAGAGATTTTTCTCGAGGAGACAACGTCATGAGTTTTATTCTTGGTGTGCTGCTGTTTGCGGCAAATTTTTACCTGGTCATTTTTTTCCTGCTCCGAGCCGTCACGCTGCCGTCGGTATTGCTGGTCGTTTCGCCAACCGCGCTGGCTAGGCGTTTTGTGCGGCGTGGCGCTGACGGCAAAAGCAGTGTTGACATTGATGTGGACGTTCGCAACCTCAGTGACCGTTTAATGACGCCGCAAATTCTGGTGTTGACAGCCAGTGTTGCGATTGCTGGTTTTGCCTTTAGTCAAAACATTGCCTACCTCTGGATTGCGGGCGCAATGCTGATCACACTGATTTCCGAGCAAGACAAAATGGACGAACGCACCTTTGAAATTTGGACCAGGGCATTGGCGGCAGTATCGGATGCTGTGATTGTCGGGGTGTTATTTTTTGTCACCATTTTTCGCTTGCAGGTCGATGCCTTTGGCTTGCTGACCTTCATGTTTTTCGCTCGAGAAATGCTGTTGTTTTTTGCACGGCGCTGGCTCGAGTCCGAACCCGAATTCGAGCAGTATTCGGGTGGAAAAACTGGCAAGGGTACACGGATTGATTTCTTTGTTGGCGAGGACGAAGATGAGACCACAAACAAACTTGACACCACAGAGCCTCTCGAGGTTCTAGAAAAACCTGATACCATCAAACCATCAACCGAGTAAATCATTTGGCGTGTTTGCGTTCAAAAAGAGATTGGGTTTGAAGTGTGGCTCGAGTTCAGACCATTTCACGATCCGAACGTTAACGTTTGAAAACCAACCCGTCATCTTCAAATTTCCTGTCTCGAGCGCCGATTGAATGTACTCGAGACAATTCTTGCTGTAAATCGCTGCCAGAGGCTCAAGAAAACCGTTTGCATTTTCTGGAATGACAATGTCGAAATCTGAAAAGTTCGCCATAAATTCCCAGTAATTTCTGGTTAAATTCGGTGTGTCGCAAGCGCAAACTGCGACTCGAGCATATTTTGCGAGTTCGAGCGCTCGAGCCACACCGTACAAACTGCCAGGATAATTTTCGAGGTCTGGGTAAACGGGCAAGTTCAGAAAACCGTACCGCGCCAGACTTCCACCGACAACAAAACGCTCCGTGCATCCCTCGAGCGCGGCAGAAACGTGCTCGAGCAGGGTTTTTTCGTGCCAGACTTCCAGGGCTTTGTCTCGTCCGAAGCGGCTCGAGCGTCCACCTGCCAGAATTGCGCCCGAAATCTGATTCATTTTGACACAAAGACAAAAAGCAACGCCAGCACAGCAGGTAAAGCTTGAACAAACAAGATTCGACGGGTGGCTGTGATTGAACCGTAAACGCCCGCCACAATCACGCAGCTTAAGAAGAAAACTTTAACGCCAAAACCGTTATTTCCAAGCAACAAGCCCCAAATTAGCCCTGCCGCCAAAAAACCGTTGTACAAGCCCTGATTGGCTGCCAGAACTTTGGATTGCTTGGCAAATTCTGGTGTAGTGCCAAATGCCTTCATTGCCCGTTCAGATTCCCACATGAACATCTCGAGCACCATGAAAAAAGTGTGCAGTGCTGCAACCAACAACACCAAAATGCTCGTCATAAATGCCATGATGTTCACCTCGAGTTACAGTTTACATGTTTAGGAAAACCGCAATCCTGATTCCAAAAATCGAGCTTACCTTGTACTGCGCTAAAGGGTTAAGCTCGTGGTGACATGGAAACCATTTTGTTTGTTCGCGGCAACGGTTCGCTCGAGAATCTGATGTTGTTCATCACCAATCTCGGCTCTGAAAATGCCTACATTGTGTTGTTGGCGTTGTATTCATGGTTGGTTTCAGCAAAGCTTGGACGGCAGTTGGGAATCTGGTTTGGGCTTAATTTTGCGCTCAACTCTGGTTTGAAAATGTTGTTCAACACGCCACGCCCATTTATGAGCGCACCTGGTTTAGCCAGCGTCAAAGCGATGGCAACCGCAGGTGGCGGCGCCATGCCCAGCGGTCACGCCCAAAATGCGGCGTTTATTTCTGGCTTTTTGTCCGACAAACACCCAAAAACTTGGTTGATTGCGATCTTGGTGGTTTTAACGCTTTTGATTGCCGTCTCGAGGGTCTATTTGGGCGTTCATTTCGCGCAGGATGTGTTGATCGGGCTTGGTATTGGTTTGGTCATCAGCGTTGTTGCCTCAAGACTCGAGATTCCTGTTTTGCAATGGTCTGCAAAAATGATTGCCGTTGCGCTGGGTTTGGCAATCGCGTTTTTTGCTGGCACCGACATTGCCCGTTCGCTTGGCGTGGCGGTGGCGTTCCTGATCTCGAGTGGTGATTTTGATGTGCCCAAAACTTGGGTTGCCCGAGTGTTGGTGGCTGTGATTGGTTTGGCGTTGGTGTTTGGCGTGTATTTTGCGACAAGTTTGATTCCTGATGGCGTTCGTCAATTGTCTTGGGTTGCGTATTTGCGCTATTTGATTCTGGCGTTGTTCGCCGTTGAAGGGTTTCCGCGCTTAACGTCTCGTTTTGTGCTGTAAAGACGTTCTTGAAGTGTTTGAAGGTGTCTCTAAAATCTCTCTTGACGAATTCCGACTGAATCAGTAGGATTAGTCAAGTTTCTCGAGTTCAACTCGAGCATCATTCTAGGAGGAATCATGAACAAAACCATCATTTTTGCACTCAGTTCGAGCGTCATTGCCATTTCGGCTCTGGTTGCCACCTCAAGCCAAGCCGCCACCCAAAGCCTGACCGTCTACTCGGGCAGATCATCGGGATTGGTTGATCCAATTGTGAAGCAATTCAAAAAAGACACTGGTATCGATGTCAAAATTCGTTACGCCACCGACGCCGCACTGTTTGCCACGCTCGAGGAGGAGGGCGCACGCAGCCCCGCCGATGTCTACTGGGTGAATACGGCGGGAACGCTGGTCAACGCCGCCAAAAAGGGCTTGTTCGCCAAACTCCCAGCCGGTATCCTAAAACGCCCCGCCGAGTTTGTCCCCAAAAGTGGACTCTGGACGCCGCTCTCGGCACGTTTTCGCGTGGTCGCCTACAACCCAAAAACCGTTAACAATACCGAACTGCCGCAAACCGTACTCGAGATGCCCAAGCTGACCAAATTCAAGGGACGCATCGGTTGGACGCCCGTCTACTCAAGTTTTCAAGATTTTGTCACCGCCCTGCGCAGCGTTTATGGTGAGGCAAAAACCAAAACCTGGTTGCTCGACATGAAAAAGCTCGAGCCTAAAGCCTACCCCAGCAACACCGCCATGCTTGATGCCATGCGGGCGGGCGAGATTGACGTGGCGCTGACCAACCATTATTACATTCAAAAAATTATTGCCGGCGTGCGCGAGGGCGAATTTGAAGGTGTTGAGGAAGAAAAAGAAAAACCCACCGCCCCTCAACCCAACCTGGTCGGCACGCATTACTTCAAGGCGGGCGATGTCGGCAACCTCGAGTTGGTGACTGGTGCGGGCATCCTCAAAACCAGCAAGAATGCTGTTGTCGCCGCAAAATTCCTGGAGTATCTGCTGAGCGCCAAAACCCAAGCTTTGACGACCAAAACGATTCTCGAATACCCAGTGGTGAGCGGTTTTACGCTTCCAAAAACCTTGCTGCCACTGAATGAAGCGATCAAACGCAGTCCAAAAATCGATTTTGAAAAATTGGTTGACATTGACAACACCCTGAAATTGTTGCGCGACGTGGGCTTGCTGTAAACATCGTGCGTTACAGCATCTTGCACAATGCTTGACGCGAAGCGTCAAACATTGGCGACCAGAGGGAGTCGCAACAGACAGCGGTTTGCATAGAAGTGAGCGCAAGAATTGCGTCAACGGATATGCAAACCGCTGTAAAGTTCGATTTATCCCCCAAACTGATTTGGGGGATTTTTCTGATTGTGGCGCTAGATGGAACGCTTCTGCCGTTTCTCTCGTAGAATGGACATATGAAACTCAAACCAATCTTTTTGCTGATGCTGACCGTACTTGGTCTATTTGGTTTTGCCCGAGGCGCGACCAGCACCGTCCCTGGTGTCATCATCAAAATCGAAGGTGAAATCAACCCCAGCATTGCTGGTTATCTCGAGCGGCAACTTGAAGATGCCGCCAAACAAAACCGTCCGTTGGTTGTGCTTGACATTGACACCCCAGGCGGACGCGTGGACAGCGCCATCAAAATGTCGGACGATATTCTGAACTCGAGCGTGCCAACCATAGCCGTGGTCACGAACGCCTTCAGCGCTGGCGCACTGATCGCCATGAGTGCCGAACAGGTCGTGATGCTGCCAGGTTCAGAAATTGGTGCGGCACTACCAATCTCGAGCGACGGTAGTGCCATCACAGGGGATGTGGGCGAAAAAATCAACAGTGCTTTGCGCAGCAAATTTCGCAGTGTCGCCACCACGCGCGGACGCAATCCTGACGCTGCCGAAGGCATGGTCAACCCAAACAAGGTCATTCCTGGTTTAAAAGAAAAAGGTGAAATTTTAACCCTGATTGCCAGCGACGCCGTGAAAAACAAGATCGCCAACTTTGAAGCCAGAAATATTCAAGAAGCGGTGCAAGTTGCGGGTTTCTCGAGCATCAAACTCGAGACGATGGTACTATCGCCCGCCGAACAAGTTGGCGCGTTCTTGTCGCAACCGATTGTCGCCGGAATCTTGTTGGCAATTGGTGTGATCGGTCTTTTAATCGAACTCTTGCACCCTGGCGTGGCACTGCCTGGGATTGTTGGTGGTGTTAGCCTGCTGGCATACTTTGCTGGTTCGTGGTTAAGCGGCAACGGCTCGAGCGTGGCATTGGTGCTCTTGATTGCTGGCTTGCTGTTGTTGGTCGCGGAAATCGTGTTGATTCCAGGTTCGACCGTGGTGGGCTTGTTGGGTTTAGCCAGCATTCTGGGCAGTATTTACCTGCAATACGGTGATCAATTCTGGACGGTGGCAGGGGTGGGCGCAACCATAGGCGGTTTGGGACTGGGCATTGTACTGTGGTTGTTGCCGCAATCAACGCTGACCAAACGATTTTTCTTGCAAACCAGTTTGGCAGGAGGTAGCGCCAGTTCGAGCAACCAAATCGTGCCCAATCTGGTCGGTCGTTTTGGCGTGACCATCACCAATTTACGCCCAAGCGGTATGGCAAATATCGAAGGCGAACGCTTAGACGTGGTCAGTGACGGCGAATTTATTGATGTGGGCGTTAAAGTTCAAGTTTTAAGTATTGAAGGTCGGCGTGTGCTGGTCAAGGAAATCAAAGCTTGAAGCTCATCTTGGCTCAAACTCGAGTAGAATTGAAAAGCGTTCCATTTGGCTTTATCGCCCTTAATTCAAGGAGGATGTACAAGTGACCCCACTCATATTGATCGGCGTTTTGGTTGTTGTTGTCTACATTATTTTGTTCAGCGTGATCCCCACAGGTTTGTGGATTTCAGCCCTTGCATCGGGCGTTTACGTTGGTTTGGGATCGCTGGTTGGTATGCGCCTTAGACGGGTCAATCCAAGCCGCATCATTTACCCACTGATTAAAGCCCGTAAAGCGGGGTTGCTTGACGTTCATCAGGGCAAACTCGAGGCTCACTTTCTGGCAGGTGGAAACGTTGACAAGGTAGTGGACGCATTGATCGCCGCCGACAAAGCCACCATTCCCTTGTCTTTTGATCAAGCCACCGCCATTGACCTTGCCGGTCGTGATGTGCTCGAGGCAGTGCGGGTTTCGGTCAATCCCAAAGTGATTCAAACGCCACTTGTCCAGGGCATGGCACAGGACGGCATTCAGTTGATCGCCACAGCCCGAATTACGGTGCGGGTCAAAATTGACAGGCTTGTCGGCGGTGCTGGTGAAGAAACCATTATTGCCAGGGTTGGCGAAGGTATCGTTGCCAGCATTGGTAGCGCGTTGTCGCACAAAGAGGTGCTCGAGTACCCTGACAGAATTTCTAAAACAGTGCTGGCAAAAGGACTCGATGCGGGAACGGCTTTTGAAATTCTTTCGATTGACATCGCCGAGGTGGACATTGGCAAGAACATTGGTGCGCAACTGCGAACCGATCAAGCCGAAGCCGACAAACGCATTGCCCAAGCCAAAGCTGAAGAACGTCGCGCAATGGCGGTGGCTGTTGAACAAGAAATGCAAGCCAGGGTTCAGGAAATGAAAGCCAAAGTGGTCGAAGCCGAAGCCCAAGTACCGCTGGCACTGGCTGAGGCGTTCAGGACTGGCAAGTTGGGCGTGATGGATTATTACAACATGCAAAACCTGAACGCCGACACGAGTATGCGCGGGGCAATTTCCGAAAGC
>JAYTKL010000206.1:0-10168 GCA_043730305.1 Deinococcales bacterium
AATTCAAGAATTTTACGACACCCTGCAAGCTCGAGGTGTGCCCGTCAGTGTGCGCCGCTCGAGGGGACGCGATGCGGGCGCGGCATGTGGGCAGTTGGCGATAGCCAAAACGCCACGGGTGATCTCGAGCGACGGAGTTTAACTTAGGATAGACTTCATCCTGTTGTTATGAGTGACTTCTCGAGTTTTTTGACCACCAACGAAGCCAGCCAACTTTTGGCGGTCACGCCTTCACGGGTGCGACAATTGATTCTCGAGGGAACGTTAGAAGCCACAAAAATTGGACGAGATTTATTTGTTCACGAAGCTTCTGTCAAAGCCTTTTTAGAGCACGGACGACGGCAGCGAGGTCGTCCAAAGAAAAGTTAATATAATTCTTGCCCTAGCGTTAGCATTTAGGTATACTGAACCAAAGAGGACACAAATGCCAAGCATTCGATTTATAGATTTATTCGCAGGGATGGGAGGCATCCGCCTTGGTTTTGAACAAGCTGCCCAAGCATTGGGATTGACTCCAGAATGTGTACTGACCTCTGAAATTAAAAGTCATGCTGTCAAAACCTATCAAGAAAATTTTCCTCTTGAAACCATGCACGGTGACATTACGCAGATTGCTGCGGATGATATTCCCGATTTTGATTTTCTACTCGCAGGTTTTCCATGCCAGCCTTTCAGCAGTGCGGGGCAACGCCTTGGTTTTACCGATACCAGGGGCACACTGTTCTTTGAGATTGAACGCATTTTGACCGCCAAAAAACCTCTCGGTTTTATCCTCGAGAATGTTGAAGGACTTGTTTCACACGACAACGGACGAACCCTGAAAGTGATTCTGACAGCCTTAACCCAACTTGGTTATCACGTCACTTGGAAAGTCTTAAACGCCGCCGATTTTGGTGTCCCTCAAGACCGTAAACGCATTTTTATTCTTGGGCATTTGCACCACGAAATTTCGCTCGAGTTTGAAGCAACACCGCTCCAACGCCTCGGGGATTTACTCGAGTTTGGCTTAGCAACACTGGATTCTGCGTTTACCCAAAAAGTTTTTGCCCATTACCAACCCCAAGAACTGTACGGCAAAAGCATCAAAGACAAGCGCGGTGGTACGGACAACATTCACAGTTGGGATATTGAACTTAAAGGCACTGTGTCACCTACCCAAAAACGCCTGCTCGAGACACTCTTGCGCGAACGCCGCAAACGTCACTGGGCAGTCAAAAAAGGCATCGAATGGATGGACGGGATGCCACTAACGCTGGATGAAATCTCGAGTTTCTTTTACCCAGAAGGACTTTTTGACCAGTTTAATCTTAAAGACTTGCTCGATGACCTTGTAAAAAAAGGTTATCTCGAGTTTGAACACCCAAAAGACCTTGTAGAAATTGATGGGGTTAGGAAGCGTCAACCACGTTTGGATATTGAAGCAGGTTACAACATTGTGGTTGGAAAACTCAGTTTTGAAATCAACAAAATTCTTGACCCAAACGGCATTTGTCCAACCTTGGTCGCCACCGACATGAGCCGCATTGGGGTTGTTGATGGGCGGGGCTTACGGCGTTTAAGCATTCGGGAAGGTTTGCGTTTAAACGGTTTCCCTGATAATTATCAAATGACTGTCTCTGACGATGAGTGTTATGACCTGCTCGGAAATTCTGTGGCTGTGCCTGTCATAAAAACTATTGCGAAGCGTCTTATTTCCGAAACCCTTGAGCCTGTCTTATCGGTCAAGGCGAGTCAATACTCGTTTGAAAATATGATTCATAGTTCTGACTAACTTCACGAAACCACTCTTCAGCGTATTTTGTACTATCTCGGCTCACTAACGTATCCCGAATTGCTATTAAGAATTCTAGCCTTGAAGCAAAGGGCGGAGTCACCGTTTTTGCTTTGGAGAACCAGACTATGGGACGCAGGCTGTAAATTCTGCCTTGTTTTGGCTGTACTTTGATGGGTGTTTTTTTAGATGTACCACTGATTTGCCAAATTTTCTTGATCCAAAAATTTTTTACCTTCAAAACACCATCCTCGAGCGTATAGCCAAATATCAAATAATCAGCATTCAATCGGTAAGCATGTGTTCGCAAAGAGCGCACGTACGCATCAAAATTAGCAATATCAAATTTTGGACCAGCGTTCGAATCAAACACTTTGATCTCGAGTAAACCTTCTTGATCTGAGGTTCGATGTAACAAGAAATCTGGGAATTCTTGGGTATTTACTTTCTGTCGAAAAAATATCTCCTGCTCTTTAAGCCAAACCCCAAACCATTCTTGGAACAAGTTGCCAATAGAGCTTTTGTCTTTAACTCGTACCCGAATTCCTGCAAAAAACACTTCGATATATCCTTGTTGCGCCAACAAATTTTTTGATTTCAGTTGTTCAAAAATTTCCTGAGCTGTACATTCTCGAAGTTTTGTTTCGGGCATGAATCCAAATTAACACAGTATTCTCGAGGTAAACATTCACAAAAGCTCGAGTATCAAAAAATCGTCAACTCGAGCTTCCAACAAACCTGTTGAACAACTCTTAACCCCGCACTTTAAGTGACTGAATTGTTTTGATCGCTTTTCGCTCGAGGGTTCAAGCGCATCTTGAAGAAAACAAAAACGAATGCCAGAAATGTGATAACGATTGGCACAACCAGCACCAGAATGACCGAGGATGTTGTTGGCGTTGCCGTTCTGGCTTTGGTGGCAGCCCAAACCCATGATGCAATATTCAGGTTTGCAGGTCGGGGCAAGTCGCCTTTGAAATTGTAACGAAGCGCCTCTTGCGGGAAGGTATGATCAACAATGCCCAACTGGTAAGACCCTGGCGCAACGCTCAGGCTGGCTTCATACCTTCCAGGCAAGACCTCTTTAAATTTGATGATTTGAACGGGATCACTGCTGCCAAAGGCTTTAATCTCGAGGTCAATGAGTGCCCCAGTTACGGCTGACCCGCTGTCCGCGCCCAACAAATTGACTTGCAACTCAGATGATGCGGCTGTCGGGAACGATGCCAGCACACGAACTGGTTCGAGGTGTGCGAAGGCAACCCCAAACCACAGCATGACCGAAAGAACCAAGAATCGCTTCATGGCTTTGACTATACAATCAGGTTTAACTCGAGCTTTCAACAAACTCGAGCATCGTTAACAATTGTGCGGCAACCGCAATGGCGATCACTTCGGGTTGCTTGCCGCGAATGCCTGCAACACCAATCGGGGTGGTCACTCGAGATAAGTCTGCGTCGGTCAATCCCCTGGCTTTTAACTGCGTTTGAAATCGCGTCCATTTGGCGCTCGAGCCGATCAGACCAATGTATTTCAGGTCGGGGCGGTGCAATGCCGTCTCGAGAATCGTGATGTCCTCGCTGTGGTCGTGCGTCAAAATCAGCACAAACGCGCCTGGTTTCAGTTCACTCATGACAAATTCTGGCGATGGATGCGGGTATGTGAACGTGCGAATTTGTGCGGCGCTCGAGAATCCTGCAAACCGTTGTGAAAGTAGCATGTCGCTTCGAGAGTCGGACAGCAAAATCTCGAGCGGCAATGCCGACAAAATTCTGGTGAGCGCCAGCCCCACATGTCCCACGCCAAAAATTGCCACTTGAGATCGTTCTGGAATCACTGGCTCGAGCATCAGTTTCACCTCTCCCCCGCAGCACTGCACCCCAAATTCGGCATCAGCCTTTTCGGTCAGTGTCACTTCAAGAAATTCTGGAACTCGAGCACCATTTTCAAGCATCACCCGCGCTTTTTTGACCGCCACCGCCTCGAGATTTCCACCGCCCACACTGCCAAAAACCGTTTCTCGAGCCACGATCATTTTTGCCCCCGCCGATCTTGGGCTGTGACCCCGCACGCTGGCAACCGTCACCATGACGCAAGATTCACCGCGTTCACCAAAGTCTTGCAGCACCTCGAGCCAGGTCAAATAATGCCCATACGTTTTTCTTCTTCGTAAAGTCGTTCCTGAACAAAGGTTTTCAGTAACGACTGATACGGCAAGTGCTTTAAGTGGGCAAGGTATTTCAAACGTTTTGTGGTGTCATCATCGAGCCTTAAACTGGTTGGATGACTGGCTTTTGCTTGTCTGGGTGCTGGCAGCTCGAAGTCGTCAATGGTTTGTGGTGCTGGTTTGAGCAACGTGTCACTAAAACCATGTGTTTTCCAGAATTCGTGTTCCTGAACTTCGGTCATGCCTTGCGGAATTTCATTGAGGTTCTGAATGATTTTCATTTTCTTTTTCATATTTTACCTTCTGAACCGACGTTTTTCTGTGGCGTTTGAATCTCGAGCGGTAATCACTCTAAACAGAGCATTTCGCACCGTCAAGACAACTGTTAAATAGCGTCCTTCAAGGGTTTTACCGACAATGGCTTTGCGTTTTTCTTTGCCTGAGTTGTACGCCTCTGTGACAATCCGATCAGGGTCGAGTACGGCTTGTTCAGCTTCTTCTGGGCTGACGTTGTGTTCTGCAATGTGGTCAATGTTGAAATCATCCCAGTCAAACATGGTTTGCCGAAAGTATAGCATATTGTAGCTACAAGAAAGTCAAGATTCTCGAGCATCTTTCACCATTTCTATCGCGTCTAAAATCGCTTCTGGCGTACTTGGGGCAGCCAACTTGAAATCCGTATCCCCAAAGCTCGAGATGGCATCTTTCAGGGCTTCTCTGACGCTGATGGCGAGCATTAAAGGCGGTTCGCCAACAGCTTTAGAACCGTAAACCGCCTTGGGTTCTGTCGCTCGAGGGAGCAGGTCAACATGAAACTCGAGTGGAATGTCGGCAAGGGTCGGGATTTTGTAGGTGCTCGGGGCGAAGGTGCGAAGCTTTCCCGTGTCGTCCCAAACGAGTTCTTCCATCGTCAGCCAGCCCATGCCTTGCACAAAACCGCCCTCAATCTGCCCGCGATCCACGAGCGGGTTGAGGCTGTCGCCGCAATCGTGCAAAATGTCGGCGCGGCGCAAATGCCACATACCGGTTAAGGAATCAATCTCGACTTCGCTGACGGCTGCGCCCCAAGCGAAGTACCGAAAAGGTTCGCCGCGCCCCGCAACCTTGTCGTAATGAATTTCGGGCGTGCGAAAAAAGCCTGTGCTCGAAAGCGAAACCCGAGCCAGGTAAGCGTTCAAAACCACTTTTTCAAACTCGAGTTTTTGATCCAAGTGTACGGCAAAACCGTTTTCAAATCGCACATCATCACTCGCGCAACCGAGCATTTCGGCGGCGACATGCTCGAGTCTTTCGCGCAAAATTTCGCAAGCATTTTTCACGGCTGCGCCATTTAAATCTGTGCCGCTCGAGGCGGCGGTCGCGCTGGTGTTTGGCACTTTATCGGTGCGGGTTGGCATCACCCGGATGTGCTCGAGTTTGATACCCAGCGTTTGCGCGGCAATCTGCGCCATTTTGGTATGCAAGCCCTGTCCCATTTCCGTGCCGCCGTGGTTGACTTGCACGCTGCCGTCGCTATAAATCAAAACCAAAGCACCGGCTTGATTGAGAAAAGTGGTGGTGAAACTGATGCCGAATTTGACGGGTGTGATCGCCATGCCGCGCTTTAAGAACGGGTGACTGGCGTTGAATGCCAGAATCTCGAGTTGACGTTTTTCAAATTCGCTCGAGGTTTTTAACGTGTTCCAAATGTTCCCAATTCGCACGTCAGAAATGGCTTGACCGTAATGCGTGGTGCGTTGCTCGAGTGAATTTTCGTTGTAAAAATTCAGTTCTCGCACCACTTCAGGGCGCTTCTTGACGGCTCGAGCCACCCGATCCAGAATGTCTTCGATCAAGACCATGCCTTGCGGTCCGCCAAAGCCACGAAACGCCGTGTGCGAGGTGACGTTGGTCTTGCAAACAAAACCTTTGACCATCAGGTTTGGAATGAAATACGCGTTGTCGCAGTGAAACATGGCGCGGGAAACAATCGCCTCGGACAAATCCAAACTCCAACCGCCATCGGCGTAAATCTCGAGTTGTAACGCCTCGAGTTTGCCGTGTTGATCAAAACCGACACGGTATTTGCCGAGCATCGGGTGGCGCTTGCCGGTCAGTTGCATGTCCATGTGTCTGGTCAGTCGCACCCGAACGGGGCGTTTGGTTTTGAGTGCCGCGACTGCCGCCAGCGCCGCGTAAGGGTTGGCTTGGGATTCCTTGCCGCCAAAACCGCCACCCATGCGCAAGGCTTGCACGCTGACCTTGTGCCGCGCCCAACCGAGCACGTGCGCCACAATCGCCTGGGTTTCACTTGGATGCTGGGTGCTCGAGTGAACACTCATGCAATCGTCCTCGTCCAGAAACGCGAGGCTGGCTTGCGTCTCGAGGTAAAAATGATCTTGCCCGCCGACCAGAATTTCGCCCTCGAGCGTCAGGGTTTTCTCGAGGATTGTGTCTGGATGACCGCGCAGAATGGTCAGTGGTTCGATGTGATACGAGTGCGCATCAATCGCGTTTTGAATGCCCAAAACTGGCTTAAGGATTTCGTACTCAACTTGTACTTTGGCTGCTCCCACTCGAGCCGCCTCATCGGTTTCGGCGATCACCCACGCAAGAGCTTGACCAAAATACATTACATCACTCGAGAGCAGTGGTTCGTCGTGTTTGACCGCGCCCGTGTTGTTCTCGCCTGGAATGTCGCTTTCAACAATGACCGTGACCACACCCGCCACCTCAAGCGCCGCCGAAACCTCGAGTTTCACAACCCTGGCTTTTGCGTGAATGGCTTGAACTGGGTACGCGACCAGCACGCCTTTCATGTCCAAATCACCCGTGTATTTTGCGACACCTGTGACATGCAATTTCGCGCTTTCATGCGCCAAGCTCGAGCCAACAACTTTCATGCGTTCACCCCAGCATTCTCGAGCCAGAATTTTTCGAGTAAATTTACAATGATTCTGGCACGGTAACTGGCACTCGCTCGAGCATCAGAAATGGGTTGAAACTCGAGTGCCAGGACTTTCTTGGCAGCTTCAATGGTGGCATGATTCCAAGGTTGACCGATCAGTATTTTCTCGGTCTCGAGCGCCCGAATTGGTGTGGCGGCAACACCACCAAATGCCAGCCGTGCTTTGGTCACAAGATTGTTTTTGACCTCGAGGTGAAATGCCGCCATGACGGTGCTGATGTCGTCATGACCACGTTTGGCAATTTTATACATGGCTTGCAATTGTTGATTGGGCGCATGGTTATGTAGGGGCGCATGGCTATGCGCCCCTACGGGATGACCAACCCCAATATTTTTGATTGGAATCCGAATGGTTTTGATCAATTCAAATGGATCGAGCATCGTTTTGCGGTATCCCAGAAAGTAACTCGAAAGTGGCACGGTACGCTCTCCCCTGCTCGAAACCAGCACCAGTTCTGCCCCAAGTGCCAGCAAGACCACTGGCGCGTCACCAATGGGTGATGCCGTGCCAAGATTACCGCCCAGCGTGGCACGGTTGCGAATTTGGCGGCTTGCAAACCACGTCCAAAGTTCGTTCAAGAGCGGCACGTTCAATTCAGTCTCGAGGCTGGAAAGTGGCACGCCAGCACCAATCTCGAGGAAGCTGCCTAATTCCCGAATCTCGAGCAGTTCGGGGCAAGACTCGAGCGAGATCAGGTTCTTAAATTTTTTGAATTGGGTTGTGATCTCGAGCGCCATGTCCGTGCCACCAGCGATCACGCGGGCGTGGGGAAGCGTCTCGAGTAAGTGTAAGGCTTCATTCAGCGTGTCAGGTCGGTGAAATCCATCCACTGAAAAAGCGGGTTTGCTGACGCTCGAGGTTTTTAAACGCTCAACAAACGGATCACTTGAATCAGGTTTTGGCAGGGCGTGGGCGGCTTCACGAATCGGTCTGTAACCCGTGCAACGACACAAATTCCCGACCAATGCGGCTTCGTCAAACCCTGGGTTGCCCGCGTAATTTTCGCTAAACATGCTCATGACAAAACCTGGGGTGCAATAACCGCACTGACTGCCGCCAGCGCTCGACATGACATCTTGAACCGCATGAAGCGCCTCAGGTTGCCCGATTCCCTCCGCAGTCCAAACCTCGAGTCCGACCGCCATTCCTGCCAGCATCAGGCAAGAGTTCACGGCTTGATACACTGGTTTGCCGCTCGAGTTTGGGGTTAAAACCGCAACGGTACACGCGCCGCAATCGCCCTCCGCGCAACCTTCTTTTGTACCTGTCAATCCTGATTCTCGAATAAAATTGAGCAGCATGGTGTTGTGGTTCACGCCCTCGAGCGAGATTGGAACGCCGTTCAGTGCAAAACTGGCATTGGTTTGATGTTCACCTGTCATAATGAATTATAGGGGCTGAAGGGATTATCGTTCGTGAGCCACACCCGAAATCGTTGGAATCTACCAACTCGAGCGATACTGTTCGGGATTTTGGTGTTGTTGATGGCTTGCGGTGAACCGTCACAAACCACAAAAGACACGACCAGCCAACTCGAGACTCTAGGCAATCCCTTTCTCGAGAAACCCGAATATGCTCGGAATGTTTGGGACATGAAGGTTTTTGATGGTCAAGTCTATTTTGGTCATGGTGACGCGGTGGCAAACTCTGGACCGATCAAGTTGTTCAGGTTTGATACGACCAGTAAAACGTTTATCTCTGATTTTACCGTTGATGACGAATCGATTAATAGTTTTGATGTTGTTGGCAATCAACTGCTGATTGCGGGTTACGACCCCAGAGAAGCTTGGGAGTTGGGTAATTTTTACAGACTCCAGGATGGCGTGTGGCACAAGCACCGCACAATTCCTTGGGGGGTTCACGCGTATCAAGTCACCGAATTTGCGGGCAAGTTGTTCATTGGCATCAGCACCGATCATTTGCACCCCAGCTTGCTCTTCTCGAGTGACCAGGGATTGACTTGGGTTGATGCGACGAACAATCAATTTCTCGACCGTGCTTTTAATAAGTTGATCGTCTTAAACCAGCAATTGTACGCCACTGGGCTGCTCGGTGCTGGAACCCTCAAACTCGAGAATGGCATGTTTGAGGGTGCGAATATTCCTGTCCAGCGAATTGCGCCAGGCTTAACAGCCGATGCGCCAATGCTGATCTCGAAGCTCGAGTATTTTAAGGATGGCGTGGTCTACACGGTTGGGAAGCGTCAAATGTACACGACTGACCCTACCGAGGAGCGTTATGAAACCATCGCCAAAGCCGCGTTTTTCAGCCGCGATTTTCAGGACACCGTGCCGATTTCACTGCCCGAAAACAGCGTACCAACCGATATTTTAGTAAAAGATGGTCAGGTTTTGATCTTGACGCACCGCAAACTCGAGGCTGGTTTTGAAAACATAGTAATCCAGAGCAGTGATGCGCGGTCTTGGAAGGAAATGTTGCGTTTCTCGAGTGGCAGTTTTGCGCGAAGTTTTGAGTTTTTGAACGCTCAGTTTTACTTTGGTTTGGGTTGTTACTTCACCGAAAAAGCTTGTGCCGCGAACGGTGATGTTTTGCGGTTCACACCCTGAAGCTTCAATGTACGCCACTTTGCCCATGCTTGCCCAAGGTCGCTCGAGTTAGACTGAATGACCCATGATTGAAGTTGTCAACCTCGAGAAGCATTACACGGTCAATGAAAAAGAACCTGGCATTGCGGGCAGTTTGAAATCGTTTTTCATCCGCAAAACCAAAACCGTCAAAGCCGTTGATGGTGTGAGTTTTAAGATTGCTGCGGGTGAAATGGTCGGGTTTTTGGGGGCGAACGGCGCGGGAAAAACCACCACCCTCAAAATGCTGGCTGGTTTGTTGCACCCGACGGCTGGCATGGCGAAAGTCGCGGGCTTTACACCGTTTGAGCGCCGCTCGAGTTTCTTGAAAACCATCACGCTGGTGATGGGTCAAAAGCAGCAGTTGTTGTGGGATTTACCTGCTTTGGACAGTTTTTTGGTCAATCAGGCGATTTACGAGATTCCTGATCTCGAGTTTCGCGCCACCATGAAAGAGTTTACAGAATTGCTGGATTTGGACGGCATTTTAAGAAAACAAGTGCGCAAGTTGTCGCTTGGCGAACGAATGAAATGCGAACTCGCGGCGGCGTTGTTGCACCGTCCGAAAGTCTTGTTTTTGGATGAGCCAACCATTGGGCTTGATGTCAACATGCAAGTCCGAATCAGGGAATTTGTTGCCGCGTACAACCAGCGCTTTAACGCCACCGTCATTTTGACCAGTCACTACATGGCAGAC
>JAYTKL010000207.1:0-7870 GCA_043730305.1 Deinococcales bacterium
TATTCTTTGCTGGACGGCGCGGCACGAATCAAGGATTTATTGAAATGGGTGGCAAAAACCAGCCCGACCAACCCAACTGTTGCCATGACCGATCACGGCAACATGCACGGTGCGGTGCAATTTTTTAAGTACGCCAACGAGTACGGGGTCAAACCGATTATCGGTTACGAGGCGTATGTTTCGGCTGGCTCAAGGTTTGACCGCAAAATGGAGAAGGGCGTGGAGGGTGGTTATTACCATCTCACGCTGCTGGCAAAGAATTTTGAGGGCTATCAAAACCTCTGCAAACTGTCTTCAATCGCGTATCTCGAGGGGTATTATTACAAGCCGCGCATTGACCGTGAAGTGCTGGCGCTTCATCACAAGGGCGTGATTGCCATGAGCGGTTGCCTGGGTGCGGAAGTGCCAAATTTGATCTTGCAGGACAGACTCGAGGAGGCAGAGGAGCGTTTGAAGTGGTATCAGGCGCTGTTTAAAGACGATTATTTTGTCGAGATTCAAAATCATGGGCTTCCCGAACAGCAAAAGGTCAATCCAGTTTTGAAAGCCTGGGCGATCAAGCACGGCATTGGCATGGTTGCCACCAACGACGGGCATTACGTCAAGCACGAAGATGCTTACGCTCACGAGGTGTTGCTTGCCATTCAAACCAAAGCCCTGATGAGCGAAGAGAAACGTTTCAAGTTTTCTTGCGATGACTTTTACGTCAAAACCCAACTCGAGATGGAAAAAATGCTGCCGAGCGCGGATTGGGGCGACGAGATTTACGACAACAGCATCAACATTGCCGACAAGTGCAACCTCGAGCTTCCGATTGGGTCTAAGCGCGTGTATCAAATGCCAGCGCTGCCGATTCCCGAGGGGCGTTCAATGGCGGAGGAGTTGCGGGTGCAAGTTTTCGAGGGTTCGCAAAAACGTTATCCCAAAGATTTGACCGACGCACTGTACCGCCGTTACGTGCAAATCAGCCTCGAGAAGCTTGATATTGAGCGTCAAACTGCCCTGTTAAAACGCATTCCAAACCTGAATCCCGAAACCGCGACCCTCGAGACGCTGATTCTGGCAATGGCGTTCATGGGCACGCTCTGGGTTGAACAGTTTAGTGCCGAAAAATACACCCAATACCCTGGCTTGGACTGGCTCGAGGAATTTGAGCCTGACGCTTGGGGACAGGGTTTGATCGTGCTGCGCCGTGCCGAGTACGAGTCTGGCGTGATTATTCGCATGGGTTTCCCAGATTACTTCTTGATCGTCGCCGATTTTATCAACTGGGCGAAAGACCAGAACATTCGTGTCGGACCTGGGCGTGGTTCGGGCGCGGGTTCGTTGGTGGCGTACGCGCTGCGGATCACCAACATTGACCCGCTTTATTACGGTTTGCTGTTCGAGCGTTTCCTCAACCCAGACCGCGTTTCGATGCCCGATTTCGACGTGGATTTTTCCGATGCGCGGCGCAACGAAGTGATCGAGTACGTGCGCAACAAATACGGCGACGACAAAGTTGCCATGATCGCCACCTTTGGAACGATGGCATCACGGGCGGTGTTTAAAGACGTGGCTCGGGTTTTGGAACTGCCCTTTGCCGAAGCCGATAAACTTTCCAAACTCGTGCCCGTGAAATTTGGTAAAAGCCTGTCGCTCGAGGATGCCGCCAAAACCGTGCCTGACATTGCCGCGATGCTCGAGGAGAACGAGAAGACCAAAGAGGTTTTTGGTATCGCGCAGTCTTTAGAGGGTTTGACGCGTCATGCCAGCGTTCACGCTTCGGGTGTGATTATTGGGCGCGAACGGCTCGATAACCTTGTGCCTTTAATGCGCGACTCGAGCGGCGATGGTGTGGTCTGCCAACTGGACATGAGCAGCGTTGAAGACATTGGACTGATCAAAATGGATTTTTTGGGGCTTCGCACCCTGTCATTTCTCGAGGAAGCCATGCGTATCGTCAAGGAATCCAAAGGTGTCAGCCTCGAGCCTGACGACTTTCCACTTGATGATTCCAAAACTTATGATTTGATTTCGAGGGGCGAAACCAAAGGGGTTTTTCAACTCGAGGGCGGCGGGATTACCGAGGCGGCAAAGCGTTTGAAACCCAGACGGATTCAGGATGTCAATGCGTTGTCGGCATTGTACCGCCCGGGTCCGATGGATAATATTCCTGCTTACATCGAACGCCACCACGGGCGCGAGGAGGTGCGTTACGACCAGGGAGAGTTTGATCTTCCGACTTGCGAACCGTTTTTGAAACCGATTCTCGAAGAAACGTATGGTATTCCTGTCTATCAAGAGCAGATCATGCAGATTGCCAGTGCGATTGCGGGGTATTCACTGGGTCAATCTGATCTTCTCAGAAGAGCGATGGGTAAGAAAAAATTAGAAGAGATGAATAAAGAGCGTATTAAGTTTGAAGAAGGCGCTCTTAAGGTTAACAAAATACCAAAGATTGAATCGAATCGCTTATTTGACATTCTAGAAAAATTTGCCAATTATGGATTTAATAAATCTCATTCAGCAGCTTATGCCTTTATTTCATTCCAAACTGCCTATATTAAAGCCCATTACCCTGTCGAATTTATGGCAGCATTGCTAACGGTTGAACGTAAGGACAGCGATAAAGTTGCAGAATATATCAATGACGCTAGACACATTAAACTTTATTCAGGTAATCGAATCGAAATTGATCGTGATATTCATCTCTGTTCTACTGAATTTAAGGTAGAAGGAGAAAAGATTTTATTTGGTCTGCTCGCTATTAAATCTTTGGGAGAAAATACTGCTAAAGAGATTATAAAAAGCCGTGAAACTGGCGCAAGATTTGCATCGTTTGTTAATATGTGTTCGAGGTTATGCGAAAGTGGAATTTCCAAAAAAACTGTCGAACTTTTAATTAATGCAGGGTTTTGTGACAAAATCGAAAAATTTCTAATTGGGAAACCTGAATCACTTATTCGAGAAATACTTTTGGTTTCTCTTGATTCTATTTGGTCTCATGTTGTTAAAGAATCAGAGAATAAAGATACTGGCTCTCTATTTAACATGAATCCAGAATTAGCAAAACTTGAATATCCAATTGATGAAAACGAAGCTCGAACTTTGGAAATTCAGTGTTTACGTCGAGAAAAAGAAGCCTTAGGTTTATACATTTCTGGACATCCAATAGACCAATACCCTGGTATGCGCGAGGCAGCCAGTACCAAAGCGCCACACCTCGAGCACTGGTTTCATAATTCGGGTGCAATTGCTGGTTATCGTGGGCGTAAGAAGGCAGTGCTTTCGGGCGAGATAACTGGTATACAACGTAAACCCACCAAATCGGGCGGCATGATGGCGCGGGTGAATCTGACCGACGATGTAGGTTCGCTTGAGCTTGTTGCCTTCAGTCGAGCTTACGAGAAGATCAATACTAAACTTGAAGAGGGTATGCTTGCGTTGGTCGTGGTCGAGGTTGAACCTGACGGCGAGGGCATTCGCGTCAGCATCGAAGACGTGCTGACCTTTGATGAGGCTCGAGCCATGCCGAAAATCTTGTCGCTCGAGCTTGACTTGGAAGAGGTTAGGGATGGTCAACTCGAGCAACTTGACGAAATTTTGCAAAATCAGGAAGGCGTGCCAAACACCCCAATTCGGGTTCGGGTGCGATCTGACGCAGGGTACGAAGTCTGGGAACTCGAGGTCAAAGCCACACCGAACACCCCCGAAACCTTAAAGCTCGAGTGCCCGTGGCTGCAACCCAAACTTGGGATTAACGGCGACGCGGTGCTGGCAAAGTACGAACGCGCTCCCAAACCTTGGGAGAAAAAAGCGCAAGGTGGTGAGGCTCGAGTGTTGAATTAAAGCAAATAGCAGTTAGCGATTAGCAAATTCCTCGAGCCTTACGCGCAAGGACCACGTTCCGCAAGCTCGTAAAAGCCCTTGTTGTCCCCGTCCGAGATCAATTCTTTGGGCTTCCCACCCGTCAAATTCGCCGTCTCGAGCGCCATCCAGTTGAGCCAATCGCGGTTGAATCCTGAATAACCTTTGATGATCTTGCCGTCCTGTCCGATCAAGTACATGGTCGGCAAGAATTTGGCGTCGTACAATTTTGCCACGACGCAATTGTCTTGCACCACGGGCATCTCGAGGTACTTTGAAACGCCTTCACCAACGTATTTCTGGGTTTCAATGTCTGTGCCTTCAGAAAAAATCCAGATTGGCAAGTTTGGCGCGATTTCTGCCATGCGGCGCAAGTACCCGACCACCAACCTCGAGGCGTTGATGACTGGGTGCGCGAAGACGACCAGCACAGGGCTGCTTGCCAATGCTTTTTGCAGGTCAAGCACGTTCTGGTTTAAATCGGTTGCCGTAAAAACGGGTGCAACACTTCCATTTTCTAAAACTTGCATTCAGCCTCCAAAAGTATCTCGAGCCTCAGCCCGAACGAATCAACGTAGCCATCATATCAAGTTCTGAGTCTTCTGGCTTGGGTGTTTCGGCTCGAGTATCAAATCATAGGCTGCACAGTTCAACACGGCGTGAAGGTTTCGGGTTAAAATTCCCGTTCAAGATGACCTCTCTTTCGAACGCCATTGTGATTCAGAACATTGGGATGGTTTTCGGTTCTGGCGTTTCTGCTGTGACCGCACTCGAGGATGTCAGCCTTGAAATTGGCTCGAACGAATTTTTTACGCTGCTTGGACCTTCGGGTTGCGGCAAAACCACTTTGCTGCGTTTGATCGCGGGTTTCGAGCAACCAAGCACGGGTTCGATCAGTTTGTACGGGCAGCATCTCGAGGGTTTGATGCCGTTCGAGCGTCCTGTTAACACGGTTTTTCAAAGTTACGCGCTGTTTCCACACATGAGCGTGGCGCAAAACATTGCATTTGGTCTGGAAATGCAGCGCAAACCCAAACTCGAGGTTCAAAAGATTGTGGCGGACATGCTCGAGTTGGTGCGTTTGACGGGTTTTGAGGCACGAAAACCCGCGCAATTAAGTGGCGGTCAGCAACAACGGGTCGCCTTGGCGAGGGCGTTGGCAAACCGTCCTAAAGTCTTGCTGCTCGACGAATCCCTCTCGGCGCTGGATGCGAAACTCCGCAAGGAAATGCAGCTCGAGTTAAAACGCTTGCAACTCGAGACGGGTATCACGTTCGTGTTCGTGACGCACGATCAAGAAGAGGCGTTAACCATGTCTGACCGCATTGCTGTCATGAAAAATGGCAAGCTCGAGCAGATTGGCACGCCCACCGAAATTTATGATTTTCCGCGCAGCCGTTATGTCGCAGATTTTATTGGCGAAACCAATTTCTTGACGGGTATTGCCGAAGCGAACGGCTTGCGACTTTCCGATTCTCAATTGCTCGAGGTTACGCTTTTCAGACCTTTAAACTCGAGCGTTGATGTTGCCGTGCGCCCAGAACGCGCTCAGATTTCTCGAGACGGCGCTGGATTGAATGCTGTGGTGCGTGAAGTCGTCTACGTCGGCACGGACACCGTGGTTTACCTCGAGATTGCCAAAGAGGTTTTCAGGGTGCGAATGCAGAATCATGGCGGCGCAGCCAAAATTGTCAGCACTGGCGAGCAAGTCAAACTGGTCATCCCACCCGACGCCGTGCGAATTCTCGAGGCGGAATCATGAAACGTGATCGTTTGCTCGGACGGTACGCGCTGATTTCTCCTGCCGCCATCCTGATTTTTGTCTTCATGTTGCTGCCGATGCTTTTAATGGCTTTGATGTCGTGGCTCGAGGCTGGACAATTTGGCGGCGTGAAATGGGGGCTTTACACGCCCGAGGCGTATCTTAAATTTTTGTTTGACCGCGACCTCAGCGATAATTTGGTGTTCAACACCGATTACCTCTCGATTTTCTCGAGGTCGTTTCAGTTGGCGGGCATCACCACGTTCCTGACGCTTCTGGTGGCTTTTCCAGTCGCGTTTTACATTGCCCTGCAAACTCCCAAACACCGCACCTGGCTGATGCTTTTAATCACCATTCCATTCTGGACAAATTTGCTGGTGCGCACGTATGCCTGGATTTTGCTCTTAAGAAACGGTGGCTTGATAGACTCGAGCCTCCACAGCCTCGGCATTATCAATTCCCCAATCAACCTGATGTACACGCCGATTGCCGTGCAAATCGGTTTGGTTTACGCCTTCTTGCCATTCATGGTTTTACCAATTTACACCAGCCTCGAGAAACTCGACTGGCGTTTGCTCGAGGCGGCATACGATTTGTACGCAAATCGCTGGCAAACCATGCGGCGCATCGTGATTCCGCTCGCCGCCCCTGGCATGGTTGCGGGCTGCATATTGGTATTTGTTCCCGCGCTCGGCACGTTTTTTATTCCAGAATTGCTGGGCGGCGCAAAAACGTTAATGATTGGCAACCTGATTCAACAACAATTTGGCGTCTCGAGAAACTGGCCCTTCGGCGCGGCGCTCTCGTTTGCGCTGCTGGCGGTGGTACTCATTTTCATGCTGGTTTACGCCCTGCGCTTCCGTGGCAAGGGGAGTCTGACCTCATGATCAACCCGCGCAATCCACTCTGGCGTTACTCGAGCCTGAGCGTTTTGATGGTCGCGTTTTTCGCGTTTTTGTACATTCCAATCATTGTGTTGGTGGTCTTAAGTTTTAACCAAAATCAGACCGCCACCATCTGGACAACCTTCAGTTTTGATTGGTACAAAACCGTGCTCGAGAATCCCAACATTCTGCGTGCCGCCCAGAACTCGTTGACTGTTGCGGCGGTTGCCACCGTTGCCTCCACCGTTTTTGCCACGATGGCGGCGGTGGGCATGGCGGGTAAAACCTTCAAAGCCCAAAACGCCTTTAACGGCTTGGTGGGCTTGCCTTTGCTTGTGCCAGAAATCGTGACCGCCGTCGCCAGTCTGCTGTTTTTCCTGGCTATCGGACTCGAGCTTGGTTTGATCACCGTCATTATCGCGCACGTCGTGTTCTGCATTCCGTTTGCCTACCTGCCGATTCGGGCGCGGCTCGAGGGTTTAGACCCCAAACTGCTCGAGGCTGCCTCGGATTTGTACGCCCGTCCCTGGCAAGCCTTCGCTCGAGTGACCCTGCCGTTGTTATTGCCAGGGATTGTTTCTGGCGCGATGCTGGCGTTCATCACCAGCATGGACGATTTTGTGATCACCTTTTTTGTCGCTGGGGCTGGCGCGACCACACTTCCAGTCTATATTTTCGGTATGATTCGTACTGGAATCTCCCCAGAAGTCAACGCCATATCCACGCTTTTGTTCGCGGCTTCGCTCGTGATGGTCATGCTTTCGTTTTTCATAAGCCAAAAAAAATAAGCTCGAGATCGAATCGGAGGATGTATGAATAAGTCTTTGCTTGCTGCCCTCGGAATTCTTGCACTGCCCGCGCTGGCTGCCATCGGTTACGCGCAGTCACCCAAAGCCACCATCAACTTGTACAACTGGTCGAATTACATTCCGCCAGACCTCTTAAAAAAATACGAGAAAGAAACCGGCGTGCGCGTTAATTTGGACGTGTACGACTCGAACGAATCATTGCTGGCAAAACTCAAAGCTGGCGCAACGGGTTACGACGTGATCGTGCCATCCGATTACATGGTCAAAATCATGGTTGACGAGGGCATTCTCGAGAAAATCAATGCCACAAAACTCAGTAATTTCAAAAACGTTCAGAACTTCTCAGCCAAACCACCCTTTGACGCCACTCGAGCCTATTCCGCGCCGTACATGTGGGGCGTCACGGGTTTCACTTACGATTCCGCTCGGGTCACGGGCGGCAAACTCGAGGATTCCTGGAAGTCATTCTACCCTGATTGCCAGTTTACATGCCGTTCGTGACCGCCAACGCGAACAAAGAAGCATGAGTCTTAATCTCAAAACCATCCCGTGTCCGAGCATGTAAG
>JAYTKL010000208.1:0-6780 GCA_043730305.1 Deinococcales bacterium
TGCCACCAGTGATCGCAGCGCTTCATGGGTTTGTTTTTCGAGAGTATGCGTGACCTTCACCTTTTGTACTGATGTTTGGTGGTATGACATGATGGTATAAATTATACGCCTTTACCACCCAAAATCAAGCATCATTGGCGAAAGCACAAAAGCCACCTGAAGAGAAACGGCTTTGAGGCGACGCTCGAGTGATTTGAATTAAAACTTGATAACACCACGCGCAAGATATTTCAGCGCAAACATGTTCTCATTTTTGAATGGACGTTTGAGCGACGTTCGTACTTCAATATATTTTCACCGATTCGATCATCAACGCTCGAGCCAAAGTTTTTGACCTCGAGATGTGGATTGCGTCTCGAGATTTCATGCTTCAAGGGGGATTTATGAACATACGGTTTTTTGGAATTGCAACACTTTTTGCCCTCGCCCTCACCGCCTGCTCAACTACATTAGGTGATACAACACCACCAACGATAATCATAATGACACCAAGTAATAACTCGAGTATCACCACCAGTAGCGTACAAGTAACAGGCACTGCCAATGACAATACGGCTGTCACAAGTCTTGAATATACCCTAAATGGTGGGGCAAGCCAGAGTATTCCACTTGCCAATTCTTTTACGGTATTAGTCGCCAATTTGGTAACAGGAAACAATGTTGTGGTTGTGACGGCAAAAGATGCAGTTGGAAACGCCAATACTGCAACTTTGAACGTTCAACGCCTACTTCCAACAGCGGACAAAGGCAGCCTCACCATCAACATCACAGGTGTTCCCAATGGCTCGAGTCCAAACGTTATCATCACAGGTCCAAACAATTTCTCGAATGTCATCCATGCCACAACAACAATTCCAAATCTCGAGCTTGGAACTTATTCTTTAAATGCTGAAAAACTTGTGGTGAGCGGTGCAGATTATAACCCAACTGTAACGGGTCTGCCTGCAACGGTAGCTGCCAATCAAATAACAAATGTAACAGTGGATTATTACAGCGCCTTCTGGACTGCTGCTGGGTTTGGAAGTGCTCCGAACGGTTGGTACGTTGGTGACTTTAACGGCGACGGTAAAAAAGATATTTTTCGTGTCTTACCAAATGTTTCTGGGGCTGACGTTTTTCTCTCAACTGGCTCGAGCTTCGTATCTTCAGGAAGTTGGTCTGGTTTTGGTTACGGTGATGCTCGAGATGGCTGGTATATCGGGGATTTTAACGGCGATGGTAAGGATGATATTTTCCGTGTTTTGTTTGGGATTTCTGGGGCTGATGTTTTCCTTTCGACCGGTTCGAGTTTTGTATCTTCAGGAAGTTGGAGTGCTGCTGGAATTGGTTCT
This sequence comes from Deinococcales bacterium, assembly GCA_043730305.1. Taxonomy (GTDB): domain Bacteria; phylum Deinococcota; class Deinococci; order Deinococcales; family JAAFIG01; genus JANXTZ01. The sequence continues at coordinate 1,332 of JAYTKL010000208.1, forward strand.
GCTCCGAATGGTTGGTACGTTGGTGATTTTAATGGGGACGGTAAGGACGATATCTTCCGAACGATTCCAGGAGTTTCTGGGGCTGATGTTTTTCTTTCAACTGGCTCCGCTTTTTCATCTATAGGAAGTTGGACTGGTGCAGGTTACGGTGCTGCTCGAGATGGTTGGTACGTTGGTGATTTTAATGGTGATGGTAAAGACGATATTTTTCGTTATTGCCCTGCAAGTACACCCTGCGGGGCGGTGACTTCTGGCGCTGAAGTTTTCACCTCTACAGGTGCTGGCTTCCAATCACAAGGCAGTTGGACAGATGCGAGTGCGGGTGCTGCCCCGAACGGTTGGTATGTTGGTGACTTTAACGGCGATGGCAAGGACGATATTTTCCGTGCCTTGGTTGGAATTTCTGGGGCTGATGTTTTCCTCTCGAATGGCACAAGTTTTGTGTATTCGGGAAGTTGGACAGGTGCAGGTTATGGCGCGGCTCGAGATGGTTGGTATGTGGGTGATTTTAGTGGTGATGCTAAAGCTGACCTCTTTCGCTATATACCCCAGTCTTATGAAGCTCAAGTTTTCCTATCTGCTGGAACGCTGTTTTCGGTAACTCGAAGCAAATAATCTTGAGAAATACCCAGAAAGTTATTTTCCCAGCACCTTAGATGGTCTACTCTCGAGCTTGTGCTGAAATGATGAAGGCTTAAAAGTTCATGTTTTAAGGAGGATTTATGCGCAGTAAATTTTGGATATTTTTAGCATTTTTAGGACTTGCGGGTGTATTGACCGCTTGCCCACCCGTCACTCCAACCACGGGCAGCTTGACCGTCACGATTTCAGGCGCTGCCAGTGGCACAACGCCCAGCATCACCGTCACAGGTCCAAACAATTTCTCGAGCATCATCACCGCAACCACAACCATCCCAAATCTCGAGCCTGGGTCGTACACCATTCAAGCCAACACGCTCACCTCGAGCAACCTCGAGTACACCGCAAGCATTACGGGATCGCCCGCAACCGTCACCGCCAATGGCAGCGCCAGCGCGAGTGCGACCTACCAAGCGACCGCCATTCTGATCTCGAGTTTAAATGATTCGGGCGCGGGAAGTTTGCGCGAAAAAATCTCAAGTGCAGTTGCGGGTTCGACGCTGAAATTTGCGACGGGAACAACAGGAACGATCACACTTGCCAGCGAATTAAATCTAACCAAAAATGTGACGCTCCAGGGAACGGGTGTCACCTTAAGCGGCGGGAATATCAACCGAGTTTTAAACATTGCCCCAGGCTCGAGCGTCACCGTAAAAGGCTTGAAACTCATCAATGGAAAAAGCATTGTTGTTCCAGCCTCGAGCGGTGTGCAACCTCGAGCGGCATTGCCAGGTCGAGGTGGTGTAATTTACAACGAAGGCATACTGGTTTTGAAAGACACCGAAATTTCGGGCGGTGAAGCCGTACTTGGCGGTGGTATTTACAACCAAACGGGCGCAACCTTGACGCTCGAGGCTGGCAGCGTTGCCAACAACAAAGCCGATTTTGGTGGTGGCGTGTTTAATACTGAGGGTGCAACGTTTGCCATCAAAGGCGGCAGCATCGAAACCAACAATGCCACAACAGCAAGTGGTGGTGTTTACAACGACGGAACATTGAGCATGACGGCTGGCAGCATCAAGGGAAATACCGCGCTCAATGCTGCGGGCGGGGTTGGCACGTACACCACAGGCACGTTCACGCTTTCTAGTGGCAGCATCGAAAACAACCAAACGACCCTTGTAAACACGGGTTTCTTTGGCAGTTCAGGCGGTGGCGTTTACGCCACTGGTGTATTCACCATGACCGAGGGTACGATCAAGAACAACAGCGTCAAAAATGTTGGCGGTGGTGTGCTGGTCGAAGATACGGGTGTTTTCACCATGAAAGGTGGCAACATCGAAGGCAACACCGCCCAAGGCGGCGCCCAAGGTCAAGCTGGTGGTGGCGTGTTCAATTACAAAGGCACATTCAAACTCGAGGGCGGCACGATCAAAGGCAACACTGCCCTGGAAGGCGGTGGGATTACGGTCAATGCCAGCAGCAATAATCTTATTTCTGGTGGCATCATTGAAGGAAACACTGGATCAGTTCGAGGCGGTGGTGTGCGGGTTTTCAGTAGCGGTATTTTGACCATGACGGGCGGGTCAATCCAAGGCAACTTGAGTCCGTCGGGTGCGGGTTTGAGTTTCAGTTCACCAAACAACAACACTGGCGCAACCGTAAATCTCGAGGGTGGAACAATTCAAAATAATACTTCCTCTGACAATGGTGGCGGTATCGCTGGTGGTGGAACACTCAACCTTTCAGGAACGATTGCCGTGCTGAATAACACAGCGACCAAAAATGGTGGCGGGATTCGCTTGTTCAGCACGGGTAAGTTGGTCATGAGTGGCGGTAACATTCAGGGCAACAGTACAGTGAACGGGGCAGGAATTCAATTTGATGGTTCGTTCAATGGCGACACTGGCTCGAGCGTGACCATTCAAGGCGGCACAATTCAGAACAACACTGCCACAGGCGATGGTGGTGGTGTCGCTGGCGGCGGCACCATGAACATGAGTGCAGGTTCAATCACAGGAAACACCGCACTTCAAGGTGGAGGCATACGAATTTTCAGTCCTGGCATCCTCACCCGCACAGGTGGCACTGTCTCGAGCAACACCCCAAACGATATTTTCCCAACACCTTAAACATTTCATCTCTCGAGCCTGTACCGAAAAATGGTGCAGGCTCGAGCGTTCAGTTCGTTTCAAATCTCGTCATAGGCTGCCAGAAACGCTTCTCGAGCAATACCACTCTGGGTACAAATGGTGCGCAAGGTACTGCCTTTGATGTTCGCGTGGTTCGGAAGGGTCAAAGGTGTCAGTGTTCCATCGGCATTCAAACGCTGCATGGCAATATGATTTCCAACCCGAACGATTGTAAAACCAAGAAGCTCGAGGGTTTTTAAAACGTGGCGTTGTGGTACATCAACAGGGAATTTATCAGGCAAGGGCAACTTCCGCTTCGACCAAAAAAGCGTCAATCACATCATTCTGAGCCTCGAGTACACCTGCGCCAAATGTTTCAATATGAAATTCCAATGCCGAACGTGCATCCTCGAGCGCTTTTTCCTGGGTGTCACCTTGTCCAACCACAACGCCTTGAATGCCGAGGGGATAAGCAACAAAACCATCTGTGTGTTGTTCAATGATAAACTTTGTCATGGTAAAAGTGTAGCAAATTTAAGATTGGAGTTTGTATGGTTCGTTCTTATCTTGTTCTGTTGCTTTTTCTCTCTTCCTGCGTCCCCAATTCAATCTCGAGCTACGATTTTGCCCTCAATTACGAACCGCAAGTCTTCTGGGCTGCCTCTCCACAAACCCTCGAGTCGTTTGTGGTGTCTTTCGCGCAAAAGTTCGATTCCAAGTTGAGCAATGCGTTTGTCGCCAGCGATTTGTCAAGCACGCGTTACAACGTCCATGAAATCACGCTCAACCGCAATGCGTATCTGGACAGCGACGGCAAACCGTACCGTCTGACTATTTTTGTGGCTTGGGCAGCCAACTCGAGCGATGCAACATCATTTATTTTGATGAACGAGGAGAACACCAGCAGTTTGGATTTTCCTGGAAGTATCCTGGCTTTTGCTTTAAACGAGGCGCTGACCAAAGCGCTCGATGCAAATTTTAAACGTCAATCAAATTGAGGTTGCTCGAGTTTGGGAGGGTGTGAATGAAATTTTTTGGTGTGTTGTTGATGTTCATGCTGGTTTCGTGCGTTCCGGATGCGAATGGTGCTAAGGTTTCGTTTGCCTCCAAATTCGCAGGCTTGTTCCCTCAAGACCCTCAAGATGAGGTGTTGCCAATCTGGAAGGGGTCGCTCGAGGTGATCGAACCCGTGGCACTTGGGGCGATCAAGTCTGTTGATGTCCAGTTCCAGGGCGTGTTCGCTTTTGAAATCACCGAGGCTCGCAATGGCTTGCGGGTTCGTGAATTGCGCGGTTCGGGTTTGGTCAGGAACAATTTGCAAATTTATCTTTCCGAGACGCTCGAGCATGTGGCAGTGGGAGTTTTTGACATGGGTGTTCCGTACCCAAATCGTTCATCAGCCAATTCTGTTGGCGCTAAACTTGAGGCGGTGATTGCGGCGGCGTTGGACGCAAAATTTGAGCGGGATCGTCTTTAATTTTTCAAAGGATGCTCAAAATTCAAAACGCGGTACACTTCAAACCGTGAGCCTCGAGCCAGCAAAAACAACCCACGAAATCCTTCCAGAAGCTCGAGTGCGGCGCACCATGAACCTCTCGATTCTCGAGGGGATGCCGTCCATGTTTTTTATCAATTTAACGCAGGGCAGCGTTTTGACGGGTTTTGCACTTTTTTGCGGGGCAAATCCCTTCGAGCTTGGTTTGCTCTCGAGCGTGCCATTGCTCGGACAGGTCTTGTCGCCGTTTATTGCCTGGTGGGCGGGGCGGCTCGGGCGGCGCAAATTCTTGGCGTTCTGGCTGGCATTCATTGGTCGTGTGTTGTGGATTCTGGCAGCCATGCTGCCGATGATTGCACCCAAAGAATCTCGAGCGGGTTTGCTGATTTTAATTGTTGCCCTCTCGAGCATTTTAATGGCGGGCAATGCCACGCTTTGGACGGCTTGGATGGGTGATATTGTGCCGTCCAAAGAGCGAGGTCGGTATTTCGGTTTGCGCGGCGGCATTTTGGGCGTGGTTGGGACACTCGCCAGTTTGTTGGCTGGTTTTTACATTGATGCCACGCCGTCTCCGCTCGATTTTCAGGTGGTGCTCGGTGTGGCAATTGGGGTTGGTTTGATCGCGGCAATGTTGCTCTTGGCGCATGACGAACCAAAAGTAACAACGGTGCGTTTGCGCTTGAAAGAGACCTTTACCGTGCCGTTTCAGAACGCGAACTTCAGGCAGTTTATGGTCTTTGCGGTGTACTGGACGTTTTCGGTCTTGACCGCCGCGCCATTTGTCTTTCCGTATTTTATTAAATATTTGGGCATGACCTACACCCAGATCGCCATCTGGACGACCATTGCCAGCGTTAGCGGTTTGCTGTTCTCGCCGTGGTGGGGACGAATTGCTGACCGTGCGGGCAACAAACCTGTGCTGCAATTGGCAACCATGTTTTGTGCGGTTTTGCTGCCCGGTTCTTGGATGCTGGCGCAGCCTGGCATCATTTTTCCAATCTGGATTGCTGCGGTGTTCGATGCGTTCGTCTGGGGCGCAATTGGACCCGCGCAGTTCAATCTGGCACTAGGAAGCGCCCCACAAAACAACCGTTCGAGCTTCATTGCCGTCATGAGTGCGGTCACAGGTTTGGCAGGTTTTATTGGCGGGTTAATCAGTGGCGTGCTGTTCGATTGGTTCTCGAGTTTACCGTCTGGTGAGGCGCTGGGTTTTCACTGGACAAATTACCATTGGTTGTTCTTG
>JAYTKL010000209.1:0-2929 GCA_043730305.1 Deinococcales bacterium
GGAGTTAAAAGCCATTGCCGAATTGCGCCAGCAAAACGTGCGCCGTGCGCTGCAAGTCGAACGTCGCGCCAAAGCCGTGGTTGCCAGCTTGCAATACAAAAAGAACGCACCGAACGTGATTCGTTTTGATTTGCCGCAAAAAGTCAAACCAGGCAAAAAACGCAAGTAAACCCGAACATTGTGTGCCTTGCCGATGAGTGAAGCTCGAGCAGCATTTAAAATAAACCATGCTCAAACTCGAGGTGAACCAGCTTTCTTGGGATGTTCCAGATTTTCAAGCCTCTGAGATGCTGGTCTGGGTCTTGCGCGACACCCTCGGGCTGACTGGGACACGTTTTGGTTGCGGCGTTGGCGTCTGCGGCACCTGCAATGTCTTGATTGACGGTGAGCCAACCCGTTCGTGCCAAACGCCGACCGCCGACGCGGTGGGCAAGAAAATCACGACCCTTGAGGGACTGGCAAAAGGCACGGGCGAAAACCTTGAACTTCACCCTGTGCAAGCCGCGTTTCTCGAGAATCCATTGCAGTGCTGCTGGTGCATGAGCGGTCACATCATGAACGCCGTGGCGCTGCTCGAGCAAAACCCGAACCCAAACGCGGAGCAAATTGACAGCGCCATGAACGAAAATTACTGCCGTTGCGGTGGTTACAACAGCATTCGCCAGAACGTGACTCGAGCCGCCGAAATTGCGAGTGGTCGCTCATGAAAGCCAAAAAAGCACCGTTGACCCCAGAGCAACGTTGGAAGATGACGCGCCGCAGATTTTTGATTGGCACGGGCAGCCTGGGTGTTCTGGCGGTCGGTGGTTATTTCGGCATCAACGAAGGTCGTCCTGCATTGGTTGACATGATCGAAAAAGGCGGCGCTTCTCGAGGTGGCAAAATGCCCGCCCCGAACCTCTGGTTTGAACTGAAACCTGACAACAGCATGGTTTTTTACGCGCCCAAATTCGAGATGGGACAAGGCATTCACAGTGCGCTGGCGCAAATTGCCGCCGAAGAACTCGAGGTGGACTGGAAGCAACTTACGGTGCGTCAAGCCGATTCGAGCAAAGGCTTTGATCCAAACGTGATGTTCACAGGCGGCAGTACCTCGGTGCAAGATTTGTTCACGCCGCTTCGTACTGCCGCCGCCACCATGCGCGAAATGCTGCGGCTCGAGGCTGCCAAACAACTTTCGGTGAATGTGAATGACATTGTGGCGTTGCGCGGCGAGTGTTTTGCGCGGCAAGACATGGGCAAGAAACTCACGTATGGGCAGATTGTTGCCGCCAAGCAAACCAAGTGGGATATTCCAAAAGAAAAACCCAACCTCAAAGCCCGCAAAGCCTTCACCAGCATTGGTTTGAACGCCCCAAGGGTGGACGTTCGCGCCAAGCTGCTTGGGCAACCCGTTTACGGTTATGACGCTCGAGTGCCTGACATGCTGTACGGCGCTGTCGCTCGAGCACCTCGGTACGGCGCAACCCTGAAAACTGCCAGCGCCCTCGATGCCAGCAATCAACCAGGCGTGAAACAAGTCGTGATTGACCTCAAAGCCAATTTTGCAGGTGTGGTCGCAGACACCCGCACCCGCGCTCGAGAGGCACTGAAATTCTTGACCCTCGAGTGGGGCGGCGGTACAAGCATGGGGCAAACCGAAATTGAAGCACTCGTCATCGCTCGAGATGGGCTGGGCGTGGTCATCAAAAAACGCGGCAATACCGACGCCAGCATCAACACAGGCACGCAAGTCAGCGCCGAATACCGCACGCCCTTCGCCGCCCACGCGCACCTCGAGCCTTTAAATGCGATGGCGCACGTGCAAACCAGCAAAATCGAAATTTGGGTTCCGACCCAAGCGACCAGCAGCGACATTAGAGGCGTGCAAGCCGTGGTTGGCGGTGAAAAACGCGAGATCGTGGTTTACCCCATGCAGATGGGCGGCAGCTTCGGACGCAAGGGTGCTCAAAGTGCGGCGCTCGAGGCGGTGCGTTTGTCAAACGCCGTGGGCAAGCCCGTACATGTTGGTTGGACACGCGAAGAAGACATTCAACACGGTTTTTTTCGTCCGCCGTCGCACACCTGGCTTCGTGGCAGTTTGAGCACTGACGGGCGGATTGATGCCATCGATCAAGTCACCGCGAGCGGCGATATTTTGTTCTCGGTGATTCCGATTCCCGAACCCATCAAAAACCTGATCGGCTTTGATTTTGGCGTCTTGAGCGGCTTGTTCTCGCCTTACGACATTGCCAATTACCGCGTTCGCAGCCACCGCGTCAAACTGCCAATTCCAACCGGCACCTGGCGCGGACTCGGGATTTTCCCGAACACCTTCGCGCTCGAGAGTTTCATGGACGAAATGGCGTTCGCCGCCAAAACAGACCCGCTCGAGTTCAGGCTTAAACACGTTCCAAATACCGAAGACGGAACGCGCCTCAAACGGGTGCTCGAGGATGTCAAAACCCGTTCCGACTGGGCAACACCACCCGAATCGGGACGCGCTCGAGGTGTGGCATTCTCGAGCATGGGGAAAACACTGGTGGCGCAAGTTGCTGAAGTTTCAATTCTCGAGAAACAAATTATTGTACATCGCGTGACGGTTTCGATAGACGCTGGATTGGTGGTGAACCCCGCCAATGCCGCGCTGCAAGCCAAAGGTTCTGTGGTCATGGGATTGAGTTCGACACTGCTCGAGAAACTGACCGTGAAAGACGGCATGGTGGAACAGGCGAACTTTAAGCAGTACCCGTTACTTACTTTAAAAGAAACCCCGCCACGCATTGACGTGAACTTTCTCGAGGGTGGGGACACGCCCTACGGCATGGGTGAACCCGCGATAGGACCGATAGGGGCAGCCGTGGCGAACGCGGTGTTTGCACTGACGCAAAAACGGATTCGGGAATTGCCGCTCGAGTTGTGAGCGTGGCAATTTACAGTAACAACACGA
>JAYTKL010000210.1:0-1254 GCA_043730305.1 Deinococcales bacterium
CTCACTACCCTAGGAAACGTTTTAGTCTCACGTCCAACACAACTGTAATTTAATCGCTCACCACAACCAAAAAATCATTTGAAAACTGCGGGGCAAACACCTACCACGGAGGATGCCCCTATCGAACAGCTTACCGACCTCACCAAAATCTTGCAAACCCACCTCAAACTCCATGCTCAACGCACAACCTTCATCGCCGCTTTCGTCCTCGCCATCATCAAAGTACGAGTCGTTCAACTCCCTCAAATCGCGCTTGCGATACCAGGAAAAGCTAAAAACCAAAGCAAAGAACACCGTTGTTATGACTTCCTCACCAACTTTGAACTTGACCCAACACTCATCGCTCGAATGGTGCTGGCGTTCTTCCCAATTGAATTATTCCCAACTTTGACGTTCTCAATGGATCGCACAGACTGGAAATTCGGCTCTAAAATCATCAATTACCTCGTGATAGGCATTGTTTATAAAGGACTGGCTTACCCTATCGTCTGGGTGAATTTAGATAAAGCTGGGACAAGCAACACCGATGAACGCATTCTGGTCATTCAAACCCTACTCAAACTCATACCAGCCAATCGAATCCAATGCTTGTGTGCTGATCGGGAATTTCCGAGTCGAGTGTTTCTCGAGTTTTTACGCGATCAAAAAATCAAGTTCGCCATTCGATCTAAAGATGGTGTGCTAGTCACAAAAAATGGTTGTTCCCTACCCGTTTGGCAACGTTACGCTCATTTAAAAGTAGGGCAGTCAGACAGTACCGCTCAAACGGTGCAAGTGTACGATCCTAAACAAAAGATTCGGGTTCGGGTTCATTTGTGCGTGCTCAGGCTCGAGAATCAAGATTTACTGGTGATCTTGTGTGACTCTAAACCAGGTTCGGTTCTAGGGCGTTACAAATTACGATGGAATATCGAATTGTTGTTTGGTGCTTTGAAGACTCGAGGGTTTGATTTTGAGAAAACCCATATTACTGACCCGGATAAGACCGAGCGGTTGCTGTCGTTGGTGGTGATTGCTTTGGTGTGGTGTCACCGAATTGGTGAGTTCGTGTCGAGCGTTGAGCCTTTAAAGTTTAAGGAGGCTGTGGGTTGCACGGTGTTAAGTGTTTTTAGGTATGGTTTGGATTGTTTGCGTGGTTTGTTGTTGAATGGTGGCTCGAGATTAATTTCTTGGGGTGAAGCGCTTGATTTGTTACGAGAACCTTTGAGTGTTTTGACTGCTGAACAGCAGATCTGAGTTTCCTAGGGTAGTGAG
>JAYTKL010000211.1:0-8813 GCA_043730305.1 Deinococcales bacterium
TGATGTTGAGGGTTAAGGGTATCATTGGTGAGTCTCCTTTGGCTGGTTCTGGCGAACTCAGTTTATTGGAGACACTTCGTTAGTCTGCACACCCCTCAACTACTTCAATCATTAAACTTGGCTGGTCAAAGGTTATTTTGATTCCGACGTAATGCTTGAGATTTTCACTGCCGATAATCACCTGAATAAAAGGCTCTTGCTGTTCGGGTTTTTGAAGTCTCGAGTATCCTCCACCGTGCGCATCAACCAAGTTGATTGCCAGTTGCAAAGCCCGTTGAATCACCAAGCTCGGATTGTTCTCACGCACCACCTCGAGCGATAATAAATGCAGTGCCTCGAGTTGATCTGCCCGTGATACTGCGGTTTTGATTGATTCTTTGGAATGCTCGAGCAACCTTGCATTCTCCAGCGCGATTGAAACCAGGGTAGAGAAACGGTTGAGCAGCGCCAAATCGTTTTGGTCAAACGCAGCAATTTTGTCGGTGTTGGCAATCAAGAACACGCCGATCACAAGTTTGCCGCGTTTTAAGGGCACGAACAACAATGAACGCACGGGACGAATAGGGTACTGGTCAAAGGCTGAAGTCAAAAAATCGTCAATCCGCACCGCTTCACCCGTCAGAAAAACCTTTCCAACAATGCCCTGACCGATTTCAAACCGTGTACCGATTGCCAATTGTGTCCGACCAACAGAAAGCGTCAATTCATTCCAAGCCCCTGTTTGGTCTGATTTGCCCTCCCAAAAAGCTCCACCGTCAGCGTCCACCAGTGGGAACATCAACTCGAGCGCCCGTTCAATAATGCGGTCTGGTTGTACATGTTCCAGAATCTCGAGTCCAATTTGATGTAACCCCTCGAGTTGCTGGGCGTAATGTTCAGAATTGAGCTTGACACGACCGAGCACAGAACCTTTGACGGTTCTGATTTTGGCATCGGTCGGGATTTTACTGTTCATTGCAGCTATTCTAGCAAGCAAACATCAATTTATTGCTGTGGGTTAGACATTCTGGTCGTCATACTGGTAGCAATTTCGGTTCAGGATGTTCAATTCTCGAGTTGCCTTCCAGTTTTGACCTGATAACCTCTTGCCCAATCCAGCGCCTTCATTTTGGGTTTGCCTTCGGGTTGTACCGTTACAAGCTCGAGTGCCCCTGTTTTGGCAGCCACAATCAGCGCATTTTGCAGCTCGAGCACTTGACCTGCTTGACCAGAGGGTGTTAAAAGCCGCATCTCGAGAACCTTGACGCGTTTGCCTTGAAACAAAAAGTATGATCCGGGCCAGCCTGCAAGCCCGCGATACCGATCAAAAATGGTTTTGGCGTCCAAATCCCAGTCAATTCGGGCGTCCTCTTTCTCGAGCATTCTGGCGTGCGTGGCAAGGCTGTCGTCTTGGGGGATGGGTGTCAGTGAATCCAGTCGCTCCAAGGCTCTGACAATCATACTTGCGCCCAAACTCGAGAGTCGGGGCGCGAGTTCCAGAACGGTTTCAATGGGTGAAATGGCAAGGCGTTCTTGCATCAAGATCGCACCCGTGTCCATGCCAGGGTCGGTTTGCATGACGGTCACACCAGTTTCGGTTTCATTATTGATGAGCGCCCACTGAATCGGCGCAGCGCCACGGTATTTGGGCAGCAAAGACGTGTGAACGTTCAAAAACCCGTACTTGGGTATCTCGAGCAGGCTGGCGGGCAATATTTTGCCGTAAGCGCAGGTCACGGCAACATCCGCGCCAGATTCACGCAAGATGCTGGCAAACCCGAGGTTGTTCTTTAACTTGGCGGGTTGAGAAAGCGGTAAGCCCAGCTCAGTCGCTTTGGCTGCCACGGCTGGCGGGGTCAGTTTCATGCCGCGCCCCGAGGGTTTATCGGGTTGGGTCACAACCAACACGACCTCGAAATGATCACAAATCGCGTTTAACACGGGCAACGCAAATTCTGGCGAGCCAAAAAACGCAACCCGAGGTTTCACGATTTCCAATGTCATGGTCGCCTCGGTTTTTTGGCGGTTTTTTCTTGTTCTCGCAGACCCTTCAAAAATTCTTTGGCTTCGCGCTGCATCCGCACCAAATCGGCACGGTGCGTTGCCACAACCTCAGAGGGCAAGTAATCCAGGAACAACTTGGCTTCCAAATGGTCAAACTCGTGCTGAACAATTCGGGCGTTGTAATCTTCAACCTCGAGTGACCTGCGTTCTCCATGTTCATTTTGATAGTTCACCCGCAGCGCCCGTTTGCGCGGCACACCGTCCTCGTAAATTTCTGGTATCGACAAACAACCCTCTAAACCTTCGACCAGGGTTTTATCCAGAAACTCGAGCGTTGGGTTCACCATAAAATACTCGTTTAAAACTTTTGATCGCGGTTCGGTATCCGTTTCAGGTTCTTCGTCGGCATAATCGACCCAACTGAACACGCGGCTGTTCAAACCCACCTGCGGACCCGCCAGACCCACGCCTTTGGCGTTGTACATGGTTTCAAACATGTCTTCACGCAAGGCGGGCATTGCACTAAAATCGCTTACCATTCTGGCTTTGGTTCTTAAAACAGGATCACCATACAAACGAATCGGCAAAATCATAATCACCTCTACAACTCGAGCATCCCTCGAGTCGGAAGATTCTACCCGAGATTGGATATACTGAATGCCCTGTGTTGATTGCCGACTTGGGCGCGTTGCACGCCCGTTACCCCACCTACAACGCCCAAACCGTGCTCGAGATTCTGCGGCACGTTGGCGCAAACAAGGTTATTTTGCCCAGCGTCACGCCAGAAGTTTGGCAATCTGGAACATGGCGCGACCTTGAGCACCCTGTTTTGTTTGCACTTGACGACGAACGAATGCCTGTAGAAGCCCTCGCCACCGATTGGACTTGGGCTGAACTCGAGCAGGACAAGATGCTCGAGTTTTTGAAGATGTACCCCCAAGGTTTGGAACGGCTGCGGGAACTCAGACGCAGTGAGCTGGATTTGAAAGACATGCTCAGTAAACCCCTGGATGCGTTTTCGATTCATGGGCTTGTGCCAGAATTGCCAGTGCTGGAAAGCGTCAAAGCTTTTCACGCCAAAAGCGCGGCGGTACTCGAGGAAGGTCCCGGCACGGCGCACCGCAAACGCAGACTGCAAGAATTGGCAGTCAAACTCGAGGCTTTCAAGGACGCGGTGGTTTTGACGCCGCTCGATGACCTGCCAGACTTGCTCGAGATGGGCTTTACAACCGTTAATCTGGAAGGTTTTAAACCGAGCGAAGCTTCGAGATTTAGGGCTGTGGTTGACCGAGCTTACAGCCTTCACGAAAACGATGACCTGGATACGCTCGTGCACAACTTGCTCGAGCTTGACGGCGCTCCAGATTCTGCACTTGCACGCATCGCACTCGAGGCACGCTTTGCCGCCAGTGGCGTGTACCTGGCGGTGGGTGATCTGGAAAGCGCCAGAGATTTACTCGAGGCGGTGGCAATGGGGCAGTTTGACCGCCCAGCCTACCTGCCAGGTTTTGTGCTGTCACGGCTCGGGCAGGTACGCGATCTTATGGGTGAACGCCAACACGCCATTCGGGCGTACACGGCAGCACTGGCACTAAAATGGTTGCCGCTCGAGGCAAAAAACGTGGCGCAATCCGGACTCGAGACACCGTTCAGTTTGGCTTGATTTTGAATCCCGCTCGAGTTGAAGTTGTAAGGAACGGTTTCGTTTAAAGTTACTGAAAAAAATTGAAATCTCCAGTAAACTGATGGGGTGAAGCTTATTTTGCCCCTTTTTCTGGTTTTTGTTTTGGCTGTGGCGCTTGCACAGCAGAATGATCCGACTCAACCCGCGCCAACCCAGCCGATGGTGAATCCAGTACCGCCGATTTCAGACCCAGCGCCTCCAGTTGACCCCAGTCAACCGCTGCCCAATTTGACACCCGAACCTGCGCCCACTCCTTCGCCAATTCCACCAACACCTACGCCAGTAAAACCAACTCCAGTCAAGCCTGTACCTGTCAAACCCGCGCCAGTCAAACCCGCGCCAGTCAAACCAGTGCCCGTCAAACCCAGCACCCAACCGACCAAACCTACCAATACTGCGCCAGCCGTCAAACCAACCCTGGCTAAGCCTCTGATTTTAACAATGCAAACCACAGAACAACGCATTCAAGCGGGCAACCTGATCGACCAACCCATCACCCTGACCTTCAAATTGCCACAACGTTCGGTCACACGCTCGAGAAGCATCGGGGCAATCTCGAGTGGTTTGCAAGATGTTTTAAACGGCATTTACCGCAGTTTGACGCGCCCGAGCATCAACGCCAGTTGGAATGTGGTCAAGGGCAACTGGGTTGCCAGCCAACAGAGCGCCTGGCTTGCCGACCGTCAGCTTTCAAATGCGTTCGTGCTCGAGGCAATCAAGTACAACAAAGCCAACGCCAATATTGTTGTTAAACGCAATCCTCCAGCTTTTGGCGTCATCAACTGGTACAAAGCGGGTATTCGTTATCACTTCGGCGGCGGCGAATCGAGTTTCAGGGGTTCGCCACCGTTTCGTGTACAAAATATTGTGGCAGGGTCAAAGCAACTGGACGGCATTATTATTCCTGCGGGCGCAGAATTTAATTTTAATAAGACCGTACAAATTTCTAAAGCCAAAGGCTTTGTGGACGGCTTTATCATTGCGGGCGGCACACTCGCCAAAGACATTGGCGGCGGCATTTGCCAAGTTTCGACCACACTCTTCCGTGCGGTTTACCAATCTGGTTTGCCTGTCACAGACCGACGTTACCACTCGTATCGGGTGCATTATTACGACCCGCCAGGCTTTGAAGCCACCGTGTTCTCGCCGTACAAGAATTTTAAATTCAGAAATGACACCGGCGCAGCGTTGTACCTGCAAGTCACTTGGTACTTGCGTTCGCAACGTTTGCAAATGGATTTCTTTGGACCCAAACCAGACCGCAAAACCAGCATCTCGAGGTCATACATCACCCGTGTTTTACCCCCAGGACCGAGCCGTATTCAAGCCGATGACCGCGTTCCGTTGGGGCAAATGCGCCGCATTGACAGTCCAGAAAATGGCATGAACGTGCGCATTGACCGTGTGGTCAAAATGAACAGTGGCAGCATCCGCCGTGACAGTACCTTCAGCGTTTACGTTCCTTGGGGCGCAATTTACGGCGTGAACCCCAACGATCCTCGAGCAAGCATTGGCAAACTGGCGGCTGGCGTCAATCCGTTCAACGTGCCGTTCAATTACAAACCTCGGGTTCGTCCAACGAAATATGTTGCGCCAGTAAAACGGTGAAGTGAGCAATTAGCAATTAGTCAAAACGCACTCAAATTTGCTCGAGAATTCAAATTTCAGAACCCCTGTGTATGCTGCTCAGGGGTTCTTTAGCACTCGAGAATTTGCCTCAATCACGTATTACCCTCGAGAATCCCATGCCTTCAATAAATCCGCAATTTACAATCTGGCGCATTCTTGTCCCGCTTCCGCTGGGGGCTTACGACTTTCGCGCCTTAAAAACCGAGACTCCAGCGTTGGGCGCAAGGGTGCTTGTGCCGTGGCAGGGTGGCGCTCGGGTTGGGGTGGTGCTCGAGGTGCTGGAAGATGCGCGGGTGGATCGTGGGCTGCATTTAAAAGATGCGATAGCGCTCTTGGACACCAGCCCAATTTTGACGCCCGATGCGCTCGAGACGTTGAAGGCAGTGGCGGGTTATTCGCTCGCGCCGCTCGGCGTGGTGCTCGAGGATTTCTTGCCGTTTGGCTTGCGTCAAGAGGTCGAGCATCTGGTGCGGCTCGTGCCTGGGTTGAACATTGCCGAATTGCCAGCTCGAGCCGATGCGCTTCAGGATTGGACGAGTGCGGCATTGCACGACCCTGGCTTGTTGGAGTTTTTGCGTTCGCAAGGATTATTAGAAGAAGAAGCAAATTTGCTCGAGCCGATGCGGGAGGTGATTAAGCCAACCCTCGAGCCTGAAGATTTGAAACTCACGCCCAAGCAGGCGCGGGCGCTCGAAACGCTGCAAGATTTGGGACGCAGTGCCAGTTTGGCGGAATGGGCGCGTGATGCGGGCGTCTCGAGTGGTGTGGTCAGCAAACTCGAGCAACTGGGTTTGGCGTACCGCAGTTTTGAGGCGCTGGCGGCGGTTCAACTCGAGTTTCCACGAACCGACCCAGCCCCCAAGACTGTGAAGCTCGAGCCGAACCTGGCGCGGATTCATGGCGGGCGCTGGCGCGAACGTCAAGCTCTTATCGCGCAACTGATCCGCGAAACCCGTGGCGGCGTCTTGTACCTTGCGCCAGACCGAGGACGGCTCGAGCGTGCCTTTAGGGCTTTGGGCGGCGTGCGCCCGAGTGCCATGCTGCATTTTGATTTGAACGCCCGAGAGCGCCAAGCGGTTTGGACTGGCGCTCGAGAGGCAGATTTTGAAGTGATTTTTGGCACGATGATGGCACTCTTGACACCCATCAAAAACCTGAAGTTGATTGTGCTCGAGGAGGAGGGTTCGGACGCCTGGAAGTTGCAGGGCGGCTCGAGGGTTTTTGTGCCAGACGCGGCAAAACTTCGCGCCGAGGCGAGCGGCGCAAGGTTGGTTTTTACGGGCGCTGTACCGAGCGTCGAAAGCCTGGATTTGCACGGCATCGTACTTGAGCCGCCGCGCTCGAGAATTCACATTGTCGATTACGCCAACCCAAACCTAGCGCCCGAAATGGGTCCGATGAGCAACATGGCGGTTGCCAAGGAATCGTGGCCACTTTCAAACGCCTTAAAAAAAGTTTTAAAACAAGTTGCCGAACGTGGACGCCAAGCGGTGCTCATTGCCCCGAGGCGTGGCTTTAGCGCCCTGGTCAAATGCCCCGATTGCGCCTGGTTGCCGTACTGCCCGAATTGCGACGTGCCACTGCGGTTTCATGCGCAGTCCCGAACGCTCGAGTGTCATCAGTGTGGACACCGAACCACACCGCCCAAACGCTGCCCAAAATGCGAGGGCACGGTCTTAAATCCCAAAGGTCCTGGCACGCAATGGATTCAGAGCGAACTCGAGAAACTGCTGCCAGGCACAAACATTTACCGTTATGACCGCGATCAAAAAGACGATTTGACCAAGTTTAAACGCGGCGAATCTGGCGTGGTGGTCGGCACAACGGCGGTGCTCAGCCTCGAGCCGCCACCAGATTTGGCGCTGATTGCACTCACTTTTGCCGATACCTTTCACACCCATCCCGACTTTAGAAGTTCGGAGCGCTTTCATGTGCTGCTGCGTCAGTTGCTCGAGTGGCATCCGACCCGAGCGCCGTTGTTGCTGGTGCAAACCTTTTCGGGCAAACACCCAGCACTGGTGCAGATTCTCGAGCAGCACAGTGCGGAGGTGTTTCCAGAATTGGAGTTGGACTCTCGGGAGGCTTTGTCATTTCCACCGTTTGCCAAACTGGCGCAGGTGCAACTGGCAGGGCGCAAAGCCCAGGACGCCGAGCAAGCCGCCCAGAAAATTGCCGCCCTGATAAGGGATCGTGGCGCAACCAAAACCGAATTGCTCGGACCCGCGCCCAACCCAATTCCAAGGTTGCGCGGACTTTACGTGTTCAACCTGCTGGTCAAAACCGACAACCTCGAGCGGTTACAACATTTGCTCGAGCCTGCACGACGCTCCCGAGAGGGCAGCGTGCGCGTGCGAATCGATGTCAACCCGCGCAACATCGGCGAACTAATCGAGGATTAACCCAATGCTAGCCGCAATTGAAGGGCTTCGCGCAGCCGAGCGATGCCCTGCCATTCATCGAGTTTGTGGTCAAAAATAAGGGTCAGCACACCATCAAAGTTTGCTTGTTTCATCAGTTTCACGCAAAACTCGAGGTCAGCCAAGTCAATGTCGCCGTTTGCCGTGTAACGCGGCTTAAAATGCACTGAGCTGGCTTTGGGCAGCAGCAAACTCAGTGTTTGATACTTGTCGCTCGAGGCTTCGGCATTGCCAGTATCGGCACAGAGTCCAATAGTTGCGTGTCCAATTGTTGCGTGTCCAACCGTTTCGTGTCCAACCGTTCCAGCACAACGCTCGAGAATCTCGAGCAAGCCTTCTGGGTTCTGGCTGGTGGCGTGCCAATTTTCGGTACTGACCCGAAGTCCGCGCAAAGCTGCAATTTGAACAAATTCTTGAAGTCGTCTGGCACTTTGCGCAATCACTTCAGGGGTCGGAGGTTCAAGACCCGCGTCAATCCGAATGCGTTGTGCCCCAAGGGTCGCTGCCACATCAATCCAATGGCGAATCAGCAGGTTGTCGGCTGCAATTTGCGCAGGATCGCTCGAGGCAATGTTGCCCGCATCAAGCAAAATACTGAACAATTCAACCCCTGCGGCTTGCAGGCGTTGTTTGAGCGTCTCGAGGTAAATTTCGTCGGTGGATGGCAGGTGAAAATGACAGATTTCAAGCGTGCCAATCTGATGCTTGGGCAAAAGTTCAATCAACTCGAGCAAGGACGTCCCAGAATTGAGCAAGCCATCGAGACTCCAACTGGAAACGGCAAAACGAAGCATAAGACTCCTCTTTTCAAAGCTTGAAGGTTGGTTATAAAAGCCTACCACTGTGAAGTAATAACACGATACCCACATTCCAAACTCGAGACAAATTTCAATAAAAATTCATCAGGGACAGTAATTTTAAGAATCTTTAAGCGTTCAAAATCTGCGATGTGATTTAGACAAGTCATAAGCCAGCGCTGAATGCTAGAATCCTTTAGAGACAAGATTTCTCGAGGTGAGCGTTGCAGACACGACCAGGAGTTAATTTCGGACATGGTTCTAGCGTGGGTCGCGTGCGCGATTCAAACGAAGACTATCACC